>JBKPPX010000406.1:0-5375 GCA_046733815.1 Thermoproteota archaeon
ACATTACTATTATGACTTGTTATTTGATTATTACTATAGTGTACGCCGTCGTCATTAGCCTTTAACACCACCAGTAGCACTAAATAAGAAATCAAGAACGAACTACAATAGTAGCAGATTAGAAAAAGATAGAGGAGAATAATAATACTACTACTGCTTCTGTGCTACTATTACTATTTTCATTGCACTTGCCATCGAAAGCATTTCAATAATCAAATTGTTTTTCTGTGCCCGTTCTCTTATTGTTAATATTCAATTTCTTTCTTGAGTCATCAATATCCTCTGTATATTGCAATGGCTTAGTCTTCTTCATCTTCATCTTCTATTATACTCAACTGGTACCATTGGGATTATTTATAGGAACTATTTTGTATATTTCTCCATGACCAAGTGAAACAACATAGAGATAACCGTCAGGTCCAACTTCTAGATCAGTAATTACACCTAAACCATTTGCAAATGTTACGTCTTTTAATTCGTCCGCAGTATCTGCCACCTTATCATCTAGTGGATTGTTAAGAGCTAGTTCTGTCCTATTATCGTTTAAGTCAAAGTGGAATATTCTTTCTCCATTAACAGTTCCTACAAACATATCATTTTCATACTGTTTACCTAATTTATCTGAATTAAGGAATGTGATTGCGGTAGGCGCAACTGCCTGACGCCATGAGAATTCAGGATCACTATATTTTCCTTTTCCACCAAAGTCTATCAAATCTTTGTCAGGATCAAATCCTTTTTTAAGAGAGGACGTTCCTATTATTTTTCTATATCCGCTATTAAATCCTGGTTCAACAAGATTAATTTCATCACCCTTATTTGGTCCATTTTCTGTCTCCCACAGGTTGCCAGTCACAGGATCAAAAGCAATTCCAAAGCTATTCCGTATTCCGTATGCAAAATATTTGTTCAGAGGATCCTCATTTCCAAGTATACCTACGCCTCCTACTACTCCTCCATCTTGAGTAACACGAAGTATTCCACCTCTTCCATCTGGCAAAGGCCCCTCAACATTTTGGGCAAGTGTATTGGCAGTTGATTCGTTAATACGATTAATGTCGCCAACTACAACATATACATTGTTGTCGGGACCTATTTTGACAACACCCCCATTGTGGGAAGGTCCTGGTGTGACTGGCAAGTCTAGAAGCAATTTAGGATTTACTAGTTTATTATCTACTAATTCATATCTATAAAGACGATTGCCCACAAGATCACCACCATCTTTTGCTAATGTTTCACTGTAAAATAAGAAAACATAGGTACTATTAGTAGGTCCAGTCTGATTCCTTGATACTGCGATTCCCAGCAGACCTCTTTCGCTATTATTAGCAACATTTACATCCAAAAGAGGTTCTGTTAATATCTTTCCATCTATAATCCTCTTTACTGTTCCACTTTCCTTCTCTGTAACTAAAATATCATTTGGACCTAGGAATGCCATACCGGTTGGTAACTTTAGTCCACTAGCAACTACTTGTACTTCTAGATTAGTACCATTAATTACCGAAGTTACTTCACCTTTATTTACATACTTCTGAGCACCGCGTTCAGGATGAAATACAACCGTTCCGGAACTTGAAGGTAGCACTATAAGGAGAAGTACCATCAAAAATCCAAAAAATAGATTAACGATATTCAAATAATAATACTCATCATTCCATCGTTAAGAGACACTTATTAAGATTATTATTATTATCCTGTTTAATCGTATAATGGTTTTCATCAAATGCTATAGTAATGATGCGTACCTTTCCTTTGAGCTTATGGTCCTCCATTATCTATAAAAATAGATCTCTCTACATCTAGTGTACATATATAGTTTGAATATGTGAATATATGAACCAAGCAAGCTTAGTATTTCGCACAGCAATAGTTTTATTTTCTAAATTTAGCATGACTAGAAAACTATAAATGTTAAGGTAGATTCTGTCCAAGGTATTTTACTATTATTATGTATGAATATACTACAATATTTATAAATTTAATAAAACTTGCACTGATATGAGAAATAGCACTTCGGCCGTAATTGTATTGCCAATAGTAATCGTTGCAGTAATATCTATCGTCTTAATAACTAACTTTTCTTCATCGTCTTTTGGTCAAAAACAAACTAACGCAACTGCCGGAGGATTTGACCATATCAAAAAGTTTGATAGTAACGGCAAATTGCTTGCTAGCTGGGGGACTACAGGTTCTGGTGACGGACAATTTCTTCATGCACACGGTATAGGTCTTGATTCTTCTGGCAATGTATATGTAAGTGACGCCGAAAATTATAACATACAAAAGTTTGATAGTAACGGCAAATTCATTACCAAGTGGGGATCTAGAGGTTCTGGTGACGGACAATTTCTCACACCAGAAAGTATTGATGTTGATTCTAATGGTAGTGTCTTTGTAGTTGATTTTAAAAATGCCAATGTTCAAAAGTTTGATAGTAACGGCAAATTCATTACCAAGTGGGGATCCAAAGGTTCTGGTGACGGACAATTCAGAGGAGCATGGGGTGTCGCTATCGATTCTGCTGGTAATGTCTACGTCTCTGATCAACAAAATCCTGTAGTTCAAAAGTTTGACAATAATGGCAAATTCATTACCAAGTGGGGATCCAAAGGTTCCGGTGAGGGACAATTTGTCCATCTACATGACGTCGCAGTCGATTCTAATGATAAGGTGTATGTTACTGATGGAAGGAATAATTCGCGAGTAGAAAAGTTTGACAATAATGGCAAATTCATTACTATGTGGGGATCCAAAGGTACTGGTGAAGGCCAATTTATTGAAGATCATGGTATTGACATCGATTCTAAGGGAAATATCTATGTGGTTGATACACGAAACTACCGTATACAGAAATTCTCTCCTGATGGCGCATTTCTTACTCAGTGGGGTTCTAAGGGCTGCGGTCCAGATCAATTTCTGGTTGTCCATGATCTTAAAGTCGACTCGTCAGACAATATATATATAAGTGATAGCGGGAATGTGCATTTTAACATGAAAGTTATGTGTCAATAGAAAAACCTAATCTAAATGCAAATCCTCAAAACGGCTAAAGATGAACTCCTGATACTTTGTTTCATTCGTATCAGAGATTATATATTCCAGAACCCGTCAAGTAGGGATCAAAGAAAGTGGGTCACGCCTATCTCCACTTTATGAATTGGTAGATAAAAAGCATCGAACAACATACTGACTACGATACATATATTGTCGTTGAATGTTAAATTTCGATTAATTAATGGTAGAATGACTTTTAGTCTACTTAGAATAAATACGATGGGCATATTTGAAAATTGTTTATAGATAATCATTAAATATTAAGGTTGATTTATTTATATCTTCTTTTGTTCTCCATTAAGAAACAATATTTTGATATAATCTGTCATATGACTATTTTTTTATAACATAGAAATCATGGATTTTTTTGGTTTTTTTAGATTTATCCATAATATAATACTCAAGCATCGCCCAGAACGCAGGAAATGTCTCAAGTAGTCCGATTACGAAGGACAATAAGAGAGTTTGCAAATGTAACGCAATTCTCTTAATCATACTAATCCTTGAATATCTCAGATTAAGGAACAGTCCCAACTGATATGAAAATAACCACATGGTGTAGGGAAATAGTAAGACCAAACCAACGATAGGATCAAATGGACTACTACCGTTGATTGATGCATTCAGCGTTGATTCAGAAAAAAATGTTTTCATCAGTATGTCAAACCATGATGTTATGTCTAGATTAATACCATTCATTGGTAATAATGCTAGGATCTTTGGAACATAAGCATGAAGATAAAGAATAATTGAAACGACACCTGAAATAAAACCCATGAAATAAGTTCCTAACTTAAACATCAGTTTAAACTTATGTATTACTGGAAATCTTTCCATATTTTGCAAACTTCCAAGAACCCATCTGCGTCGTTGCATAAAATGATCTTTGAGGTTGAGTGGAGGTTGTTCAAGCAATATCCCTCCATGCCAGCCCATTGAGTTTGGCCCGTACTTCTCATAAATTCTATATCCGAAAATTTGATCCTCTGCAAGCGTTGGTCCAAAATTCCATCCTATCGAATCCTCAATATCTGATCTGACTAGTAAATTGCTTCCATGCATATGCAATGGAGGAGGATTTGTCATTTGTGAAACACAATCATAGCATGTAAAAGGCCTAATAGATTCAGCAATAGCTGTTAATGGATTTGCAGACTCAAACTTTAATGGATAAAAGATTGGACCTTCTGATGCCATTGCATTACCCTCTCTGATGAATTTTAGCAGAGAAATAATTGTCTGGTCTGTCACATAACTTTCGTCATCCATATGAAATATCCAGTATGAAGCGATATTCTTACCAGTTTTGCGACGGTGCTCTACAGCATATTGTAGAGCCCGGCCTTTTTTGATTGCAAACGCTTTAAACTTCTTATCAACTATAATGACTTCACACTTGGTACCATTTAGTGTAGTTCTATCCTTTGGATCATCCGTAATAATGGAAATTTGGTAGTTATTGTAGTTAATTTTCATAGAAGAATTAATTATAGAATCAATTCCCCTTTTTACGACTGGCGTCTTTGTAGCAGAACGGGTAGTTATCTGAAATATTATCCTTGGATCGTTATAAATCCGTCGAAGATCATGCTCTACAAAAATATTTCTATTTTTTAAGAACCTTCCTAGAGTCAAAAACGCGACAGGAATAGTGGAGAACCAGAAAGAGGCGAGTATTATCATCACAACATTCTCTAACAACACCTTACTGGCTAATGTCTTGTTTTATAAAAGATTGCTTTTTAAAGCTACCCATAACAGCAAAAGAGCATTATTTTGCTTTGAAAGTAAGCATCACGACGAAAAAGGAAGATCATATGGAGGTACAGGATGATATCCGTACAGAAGGATATAAAAAAGAAGCAGGGAGTGGATATTAGGAAAGGTAAATCTCTGCCATCAGCGACCCTGAATGCGGGCATAAGCAGATAATATTATATTTAAATGATCAGTATATGCGTTAGTTGGCGGCTATAGTAAGATTGCTAGAAGTTTAATTTATTCATAGAGTTTATGGTTAAAACGAATGTACTTTCAAATATGTAATCTATGCATTAAATACAATGCTTCATTGAAAATTGTCTAAACTATCAACCATACTAAAAGTTGCTTATATGTTTGATTATCTATAATGCATGGATTAATGGACAGATTAATGAGCCATCAGCTAAATCAGCCATTGCAGAACTCTTCTCCATATTGGCTAGAAGGATTTATTTTTCTTTAATAGCAATACGAATAACAAGAACCACGGTCGTCCTATGTTGACTTGATGCAACTTTAATTCGTGCAATGTTCATTCTGAGCGCTATCAG
>JBKPPX010000407.1:0-6855 GCA_046733815.1 Thermoproteota archaeon
ATGACAGATAGTGTGACCAGTACTCTTCAAAAGTACCTGCTTGGTAATGAAAGGTATATTTTTTAATTGATATGTCAGAAAATCCTGCACGAGCAATTGTAATTGTAAAAGTCATCTGGATTTCCAAGACTATGAATGGATGGGCTTCCTTTCGTACCTATATTGGGTATATATTTCAGAATAGAATTCATTATACAACTAAATATGGAACTCCTTCTGATGTACCATGAACAGCTATAGCCAGCTTACTCTGTTCTTCTTCTTCCTTTTTCATAATTTTCTTGATTGTTTTTAGGACATAATTAGGATTAGGAAAGAACATCAAAGCATACTGACATATTACTTTATTAAAAGAATCAGCAGAAAATCAAAATTTTCTGCATTCATTTCTATAAATAATCTCTTTGGTATTTTTATAGAGGATTTAGCTATAGAAAGAGCAATCCTTGAGATATCAATTCCTATGATTATACCTGAATTACCAAGATGATGTGAAACCTCTCTTGAGACCGCACCTGTTCCACAACCAACATCCAAGACAGTATCGTCAGTACTTATTTCAGCAGCCTTTACTAATTCGGTTGTTGATTTGAAAGGCCCGATACCTCTACTGGTTCAATCCATATGATAATTTGGAGCAATAGTATTCCAATTTAACCTGGTATTGATTTTGTACTGAACTGGATCAAATATTTCACAATTCAATTACATTTATTAACATCAGATATATTTTAAATACCCTTTGGGATATTATCTCTTATCATATCATATAGATTAATTTGGTTTGGTTTTGCAAAATTGAGTGAAACTTGTCATATTTTAGACTGAATCAACTAGTCACATAAGAATATATAAAACACTGATTTTTGTGCTGTATGATACATATACTGCCTAGATCTTGGTGAATATTGTAGAAGAACAAATCTATCAAAGATGTGGTTATTGTTTTAATACTTTCTATATAGTTTTATTTGTTGGTGAATCTATTATTATTTTGTTTAATCGATCTATCAATTCTTCATTTTCAATTGGTTTTGAATAAAGTATCTTCCATCCAATGTGTTAAATATACTGCATATTCTCCAGATGTATTCGTTGCATCCAGGACTTTCATCAGGTTGATCAGTTAGCCAAAAAATTGAAAGGCTCTTGGGTTTGCCCACATATTAGCTAACTGGGGGCATAGAAAATATAAAAGGAGGGACATCATTTTCTGGTTTTATTAATGCAACTTGTCCAGTGACATTTACACTATTCCATTTTGTTACGTTCATAGGATTATTAAGACAAGATAATTTGGCAGTTAACTCGTTTACTCCTTCTGTAATCAGATGGTAGCCTCTAGTATAATTATAATCCCATGTTGAAAAATCATTAACTCCTCCAGGACCTGTTGCTGTAGCATTTTGCATAGGCTTCATGTCATTTACATCTACAGAAACTATGCAATCAGTGGTTGGATTATCTGTTGATGTTCCCTTTATCGTAAGTTCACCAGCTGGCACTTCTTGACCTGTACTAGGTGATGTAATTTTTACATCCGCTTCAGGGTTTATCAATGCAGCTTGTTGAGTGACACTTTGTCCAGTGACATTTACACTATTCCATTTTGTTACGTTCATAGGATTATTAAGACAAGATAATTTGGCAGTTAGTTCATTAGTTCCATTTGTAATAAGATGGTAATTGTTAGTATATGTGTAGTTCCAAGTAGAATAATCATCTATTCCACCACTACCAGTTGCTATAGCTTTTTGAAATGGCTTTGTATTATTCCAATCAGCATATACTGTACAATCAGTAGTTGCATTATCTGTAGATGTTCCTGATATTGTAAGTTCACCAGCTGGCACTTCTTGACCTGTACTAGGTGATGTGATCTTTATACCTACTGCTGTATTGCCTAGCTGTGCTTGTGCCGATACAGAATTTATCATAATAATAATCATAATCATACCTATAATTAGAGATATTAAAAAACTCCTATAGTTTGATTCAATACAACTTTTCCTATTCAAAACAAAGAAAAAATCTGTACATTTGCATTTAATTACGATTGTCAAAATTCTTAGAGCAATTTAACGAATGAATTGTTGAGATCCTTTTGAAATACTTATAGCTAAAATATATTTCATATTAGAAACTCTCCTTTTGTTTATTTAGGCTCTGAATACTCAAAACACACACAATATAACAGATCTACAAATATCAAGACCTATCTAGAAGACAGTAAACTTCAGAAGAAATATTATTTGAGATCAAAAATAGAAATAGAGAAATTCATCATTGTTAGTAATAGATGGTTCTTTT
This sequence comes from Thermoproteota archaeon, assembly GCA_046733815.1. Taxonomy (GTDB): domain Archaea; phylum Thermoproteota; class Nitrososphaeria; order Nitrososphaerales; family Nitrososphaeraceae; genus JAJNBK01. Next base: position 2,311 of record JBKPPX010000407.1, read on the forward strand.
CTAGCTATCATTAAAGGATATATGCTACAATACTACAATACATTTAGTCTTAGTCTCAACAAACATCAGTTTTTTTATCCATCAGATAAATCTGCCTTTCATAGATTTGTTTTACTTTTTCAAGTGTATCTATATCTGCAACAGTCTTATCATCACGTATATTTTTTATCCTAGGAAAACGTAATGCAAAACCACTGTCATGTCTGTCACTCTTTTGGATACTATCAAAAGCAATTTCTAAAACTATCTCCGGTTTTACTGTTATCTTATATCCATCATCCTTTACCATAAACGACTTTAACTTACTTGTCATTTCATCAATTTCCACATCAGTTAATCCAGAATATGCCTTTCCTATGGTTCTTAAATTATTATTATTCTCGTCTCTTACAGCAAATGTATAATCTGATAATGTACCTGCTCTTTTGCCATGGCCATATTCAGCCATTACTATAACTGCGTCTATTGTATCAAGTTCTTTTTTCAGTTTCACCCAATATCTGCCTCTTTTGCCCGGATGGTATTGGGAATAAGGTTCTTTCAATACCAGCCCTTCATGACCAATATCTCTGCTGTTATCAAATACTGAAATAATTTCCTGTTCAGAATTTACAATCTTGTAACTTGAATTAATGATTGGTTGTTTGAATAGTATAGACGATAAAATTTCTTTTCGTTCTTTAAGGGTTTTTTTGATTATACTCTCTCCATTAAAATACATAATATCATAGATAGTATATATCACTGGGATTTCTGCCATAATTTGTTCTGTGACAGTCTTTTTGTGAAGTCTTTTCTGAAGTTCTTGAAAGTGTAATGGTTTGTTATTTCGGAAAGCAAGTATTTCTCCATCCAAAATAAAATCTATATTTGATGGTGATGATGATGGTGACGAAGTGGTAATAGTAGTAGCAGCAGCCGCTGCAGCCGCCAATGTAGCATCAGCCAATTCGGGAAATGCATTTGTAATATCTGCAAGCTTACGAGAGAACATTCTAATTTCTTGTCCAAACTTATGCATTTGTACTCTTATTCCATCATATTTGTATTCACAAATCAAAGGTTCTTGATAATATTTGATTATTTCTTCGGCAGTAAACATTACATCAGCTAGCATAAAACTTAAAGGAGTAAGAGGTTTTATTATCGCTTTATCCAAAGAATTTCTTTTTGCCAATATAGATACTTGAGCTATATCTCCAACAACCAGCATAGCTTCCCTTATAACTTGGATATTCTGGTTGAATGCTTTTGCAATCGCAATTTCGACTAGTCCTTCAACCAAGCCAATCCTCATCTCGCCGTTAATGATTTTTATAAGATATTTTGCCTCCAGAGGCAAGATATTGATGAGTAGTCCAGTCAAAATCTTTGTCTTATTTTTACCAGCTCCTGGACCTACAGTATCTGCAATTTTTTTGAGTTGATTATATACAAAACATAATGTTAGTTGCTGCTGCTGAAAGAGTGAAATCATATGCTTTTTTGATACTGCGTATTCTGATAATGCACCAATATCGCCATGTGCGAGATAAATCTCTTGAATTTCGCCTGCATCTAGCATTGCAATTTCAGAAAGGGATTGCATTATTATACTAAAACCTACATTTACATTCAATTTGGAACCTCGTGGAAAGATTCTTCCAGATAAGAACAGAACCGTAATAGGTAATGAATCCTCATCCAAGCCAGCAAGATATTCTGAAAGGATGCTTATTTTGGCATTCTTACTATTTGATGAACGAATATTTTCACATATTTCTACAAAATACGAAAATTCATTATGACTACTCATTTAATCACTCGAACCTAATCCCCTGTAAGGAATATCATTGCTATATCAGATGGAAGACAATTCATTACTTTTAATAGTTTATGTTAGAAATATTTGAAATACTAAGAATAATTTTTTTGCGTTATTACATGAAAATTTATCTAATTTATATCTAAGACACAAATACTTTTTGTGTATATATCCATGATATTAATAAAAAGATAGTATCTATAATCAGCAGAGAACGTATATACTCAATTGGAGAGATATATTGATAGTTGATTTCTTATAGAGGATAGGAAAATAAAATAATAAACAAGTTCATAATAAGCAAAAATAATATAATATTAATATAGTCTTGTCTAAAAATACTAGTAAATCAATTAGCAGTAAAGAAGAGCAAGAGTTCTATCAACAAAATGAAGAAGAAGGCAGTCCTAATAATAGGACTCTTCTAACATTGCCAAATATCCAGTATCTTGTAGCAGGATTAGATGCTTTACTGTATACTAATCTTGATGGAGATAAACGAGCAAAGGTTATCCAGTTAAGAGACGACTTAACTGCTTATATTAATAGTATATTTACCGACTATTCTTGAAAATATGCTTGATTATGACGCCTGATAATAAAAATTGAGTAGCCCAAATAATTAGTATTGGCAGGTTTTCTATTTTCTAAATATTATTAATTTATGATTAATTGATTTGTATACCATCATCAAAGGAAATCAATTGTAATCTATATACATGCCTTCTACTTTATGTCCACCAATCTAATACAACTATCGAGATATTGTCATTGTTATGTTGGAACTCTTAATTGAGCCATCTTCATCTTATCCTTTCCATTCCATTTTATTTTGCTATTCATGTCCGTATTAAATTAACATGCAGTTATGTTACATTTTGAATTTCTAACAGATTATTATTGATTGTTTGGAAAAGCAGGAAATGATGATGATTATGATGTGTTCAGACATCATTTCCTATCAGTTATTATAATCAGCTGGAATTACTTTGCAAGCTTATTAGAGCATGCTCCAGCGATTCCTTTGCTTCTCTATTGCTGCTGTTGCTGCTGTTCTCATCGTCTAATCTAGATATAATCATGCCAATGGCCCTAATCCCAGCATGTTTTAGTTCTTCGAAGTTAACGCTATTATCACCGTTTGCTGCTCTTATCAATGCAGAGAACTCTTGACTACTTCCTAATGTTTGAATTTCTTTGAACTGTGTTTTAACTTCTGCATTGAGTGATTTAATTACGGTGTGAGCTTCTTCTTTAACTGTTTGAAGAGTTTGTAACTGGGTAGCTTGTAAATTCTGTGTAAAGATATAGGATATATCTGCGATATTTTTCTTTGCTTCTTGTCCGGCTGATTCAATAAATTTTTGAGCATTGTTGAATTGAGAATCTATCAAGGAGTCCATCCTTTTCTTCTCTTGTTTTAATTCATCTATTATCTTGGTTAAATCATTTTTTTCCTCTATATCATGAAAAAATTTTTTGACAGCAATCGAAGAATTGACATTATTTGCAATCGCAATTTCTCGAATAGTATTGCTCAAAACTTTCAATTCCTTCAGACCAAAACCAAGAGATTGTAGTTTGTCATATACACCTAATGTCAATTGATGTTTGTTTATTTCTTGGCTAAGAAGAAAAGTTGCATGTTTGAACATGTGCAACTCGTCTTGTGCTACCATTAGATTATTTTTTAATTCCTTTTCTTTCTTTGCTAGAGATTCTATTGTCGAAATCTTCTCTGCAATTGCATTAGCATCGTATCCTAGCTGGTGTGCATTATTAAGTGCAGTTATGAGATTAGGGAAGTCTTCTGCAGATAAGTCATATTCTAGAAGCATTTCTTCGGTGTGTGTAAATTTCTGTAAAATATCTATAGTGACTTTCTTTTTTTGTAACGCTTCGCATTCTAACTGAGCAGATACCTTTCTCCCAAGTAATCTTTTTATTTCCTCTTCTAGTCTTTGCTTGTCTTTTGATTTTTGCTCTATATAATTTGGAATTTGTGAAAGCGGTATACTTTTTAACAGATCTAATATCTGAATGGCAAGCTCAACAAGTTTATCAGGTTGCAGGCCGTAGTATTTACATTTGTTATAGATATCAGAGATAAATGATTCTAAGCATTTCTCTTCATCTGCTGCCGCTAACCCTAGTTTTTTGATTGTGTTTACTGTTCTAAAACCTACGGCACATTCAGTTGTACTAATGCCCAGTCTTTTTATATCTACTGCAAGTTGTCGTAAGGAATCTGCTGTGGGATACCCTAGTTCATGCCTCCAGTTGCCAATGATGTTACTTATTGTGCCAGCAGATAATCCTGTCTGAATGGCAATTTTGTCTCTAGGTTCACCAGCTAGCCAGTTTCTTATAACATGATCTCTTGTGTCATGTGGAATCCTAAGAGGCATCTTGTACTTTGTTATAGAACATAGATATATAAAAAGATTCGAAATGTAATATACTACATAGCACGTCAGAATGGTCACCAAACTCGTGCAATACCGTCAAAACAGTCATCAAACACGTCATCAGACCAGTCAGAAGAATTTATAGGAACACATGAACTTATTAAAGAAGGAGAAGACTCTTAATCTAAAAGTAGACGCTTTTTATGTAGAGAAGAGAAAGGATTTTACGGCAAGCTAAGTATGCCTATGATGTCATGCCAAGATACTTACTGGTTACACTAATGCATTAACAATGTATAGCAGCGTTCCAATTCTTTAGAATCGCCCATTGAG
>JBKPPX010000408.1:0-4618 GCA_046733815.1 Thermoproteota archaeon
TAATGCTATGGAGCATACAAAGAAAAAGATTAGAGCATATAGGGTAGATTTGAGCGCTGAGTTTTCTTCTATAGCCGGCATTTAGATAGGAGATAGAGAGCTGTATCAGAGAAGGCTGGCTGAGTTCGTGGGTTCAGCTCCCACCCAGTCCATTTCTATCATTCAGATAACTACAGCATTGAATTTCTTAGTTGCAAAAATTGCAAGCAGACACTTTAATGTACTCAACCAATCATTCGTTATTTTCATTTTCTTTATGTTTTGAACTTGAACATATATATGATTCTTAAACACTCCATCAAATTTCGTAAATACCTTTGAGTGCCGTATGCTTCGAGACAAAAGATTGTCTAATATTAGAATACAAAAGAGTACGACAATAGTACTTGCAGTACTTTTAGCAACAGTTTTGCCAACCATGTTGCTCACTCATAGTAATATACAATTTGCGCTGGCACAAAGCGCAAATCAAACATCATCTGCTGCAGCGCCTTCGCCTCCTCCAGAAGGACCTGCACCAGGACTTCTCGCTGATCCATTCTCAGCTACTCAAGCGGACGCATCGACAAACAAAACATGCACACTAACGCCCTCCTTAATAGAAGTAGAAGGGACGCCCCAGCAGACTGAAGGACCCTACTTTGTGGATAATATGCCTAATCGGTCGGATATCACATCTGACACCACAACTGGCTCTGAACAAGAAGGCATTCCCTTGAGGCTAGTGATTAATGTCTACGACGTTGACGGATATGGTGGCGGCGGTGAGGGTTCCTGCATTCCTCTTAGGGGAGCACTTGTAGATATTTGGCATTCAGACTCTCAAGGTGTCTATTCAGGTATTCAGCAGCAGGGCACTACAGGACAGAATTTCCTTCGAGGAAACCAAGTGGCTGATGAGAATGGGACTGTTCAATTCACTACAATATATCCAGGTTGGTATGAAGGTCGAGCGGTACACATACATGTCAAGGTGCGCACCTTTGAAGGCTCAAATGAGACTTTTGAGTGGACATCACAGTTTTACCTTAACAATTCAATTACAGAGCAAGTACACACACAACCTCCATATAGCGACCATGGACAGCCAGAGATGACAAATGATGAAGATGGAATCTACACAGGACCTTCAACTGATGGTTTAATTCAAAGTAATGCGGGAGAGCATCTTATGCTAAATATGACCGGGAATCAGGAGGATCAAGGCTATATTGGGACATTTAATGTTGTGGTAAACGCAAATCAGACAGGATAATAGCTAGCATACTGCAATAATGATGATGTTGTCGATGATTTCCCTATAGTGGATAGACTCTACAATCATTTAGATTGAGCTTGCAATAATGAAAAAAAGAAAATGGAGGAGTAGCTGAGATCATTGAAGGAGAAGAAGCCGTGTATATTATTATTCCGCTCGCCAAACACAATTTAACCTAAGACAAAGTTTAGTGGATAGGATTTGAACGTTAAATTAAATTCTCTTTCAACAGCTTTGCCATCTGGACATACGATATAAAAAGAGCTGCAGCCTTGAAAGCTACTACTGAACCTGAGGTCGCGGGTTCAAACTCAACCCGGTCCATTCTTTTGTTCTGGTTAGCCACGGTATTAGATTAAGCTCGTTTTAGGAAGTTGTCAGACAAACCAGTAGCGATGCCAATACCATAACCCTCTTTTGTCAGACACAATTTGAAATTCTTGCAAACGGCGACCTCTTAAATAGAATATTAACGATACAATAAGCGGCAAATGCGATTCATTGTTCGCGCAATAATCCCAACTGAAGCAGGAAATAGAAGTGTAAAGGATCCTAACTTTATTAAAAATATACAAGGCTTCATGGAGAACAGCAAGGCTGAAGCAGCCTACTTTACTGAGCTAAATGGTGATAGAACTTGCCTTTTCTTCATAGACATACAATCTGTAGATATGATGCCAGTTATTTCAGAACCATTATTTCAGATGGGTGCAAAGGTGGAATTCCATCCAGCAATGAACATGGAAGAGCTAAAGAAAGGTCTGAGTGCTGCAATAAAGTAAAAGAATTTTTTTCTTTTTTTTGTGTTATGCAGTACCTCACCTCCTTTACCTAGCGACTTCTAACTAAAGAAGTTCCCTTTGTATCTTATTGAGCCTCATATACACTATGTAACAATTAGTCAACTTTGAAGAATATATAGAGTCAATAATGGAAGTTCTATTTAGAACAATTAAAGAGGCATCTAGCAATCTTCTTGAGAAAACAGGTTAGTAACAACGCTACAACGAAATTTTCGATACTTCTTCTGATAACAGTATGATAATCATGGCAGAATAAACTATGATTGAACATAAGATATAATATCTGATACCATACAAGTCAGATGTATAAGAGCTTATGTCTATTACTACCTCGTTAGATGATTTAACTAAGGCTAAAATAGTTTCCATGATTCTTAATAAAAAGACAGAGGAAGCACTACAACATCTAAGCAAATTCTATGGTAAGACTCCACCTGAAATAGTAGTTGGAACTGTAAAAGGAAAACGAAAGACAGTATATGCCATTTATGTTCAAAAAGAAAGTAAAATTTATGCAATAAACTCAGATGTCTTTTACAATCCCTTTATAGTGTTACATGAATTTTACCATCATATGAGGACAAGGGGAGGTATACATAGGGGATCTGAGAAGAATGCTAACACGTATGCAAGAAATTTCATTGATGCATACAACAGGATAATTAAGCAGATGACAGAATCCCCTGTAGAAAGCAAAGGAAAGAAAAAAGAAACAGACGCTATACGTTGAAGACACAGACAAAGGCGTTACAGAGAAATTGAAATGCTTTAGGTTGTATTGCATTTGACGATAAGCAACAAAAGTATGAGAGACTGTCTCTTATTATTTCTTGTTGATTCACCAATTTACTTTTCAAATGTTTCATCCAACCAATCAAATATCCGCTGATTGGAAAGAGCTGCAGCGCCGCACTGACAATGCTCTTCAGCGCCTTCCTCTGATGTGAACAAAATGTATTTCTTTGAACATTTTAGTGCATCATATACTTTTTTTGGCTGCCCCGGAAATGAATCGTCTTTCTCTGCCTCAAGGACTAGTGTTGGACATTCAATATTGTGTGTTATATCCTTTATAGTATAATATTTAGAGTTCATTATGAGTTCGAAAGGCGAATTTAGACCAGTTGTCCACATACCGTGCTTCATGTTAAACTTTATGTTTGCATCAGAATCCATTAGAATATCAAAGACTGTATTTGCAATTTCTCTGTTACCGTTTTCTATTGCAGTCAGTAAGGATTTAGGAAGACTTGATGCAAGTGCATCATAACCATCAAAAACGCCATTATATAATATGCAGGCAGAAATGCGATGCTCAAAAGCAGCAGCTCTTGCTGCCAAATAGCCGCCCATGCTTATTCCCATTAAAGCTATATGTTTAGGATCTACTTCTTGTATTCTGCTCAAAGCATAGTCCACAACAGGTGACACTACTTTTTCCCAATCATATCTAAATGGAATCTTTTGCTTACGTATTACTCCACCTTGACCAGGACCTTCAAAAGTTAAGCAATTATATCCTCTTTCCAATGCAGGAGCAGCTGCAGATGCATAAAGTTCTTCTAAAGTTGAATCAAAACCGCCATGAGCTATTAAAGTGGGCCTTGGAGTGTTTCTATTGCTGTCATCATTATCTACACGATAAAAATATCCGGGTAGAGTAGTAGTTCCTTCATATGGTATCTCAATAGGTTCAAAAGATGGTGAAAAAAGTGTTGCTGCTTTACTAAAACATTCTTTACTTTTTCCCCATGTAGTTTGAATTCTTGGATCGGTAGGATCTACAAGAAGAAATTCGGCTGCTCTATAGTAATTGCAAGCACGAAGATAAGCCTCACGTGCACTTACTGTATGACCAGCTGCAAGACTCTCATCTGCATATTTGTTCACTCTCTTCGCTGTCTTGAGCCATTCCTGGTGCCAGCTCTCAAAGTCACCTTCTTTTGTTCTATAAGCAGTAGAGAGGCACTCGCCTATATCTGCTCCTTTATAATATGTCTCACCTATAACCCTAAGCAGTTGAAGTGAAAAAGTAGGATCTTGAAAGACTATTTTCATATACAGTTTAACTCCAAATGTCCTATATTAACAAGTATGTAATCGAAAATAAATGATAAAAGAAGTATATTCACAGAATTTATAGAAGACTGATTAATGCACTAACTCTTGCATCACCATCAACAGAACAGACTTCAGAACGTGCTTAGTGGTTTCAGTCCGATCTCATCCATTTCTTACTACGAGGGAATAAGCATTAAATCTAGATTCTTTTAGGTAGTTGTAGGACATAATGAATCATAGTGCAGGATTATGGCTAAATTGCTAATAAATAAGATATAAAATTTTTTGCTTGCCTAACTCTTTTTTCTTCTCCCATTTTCTTTTAGTTGTCCTGATACGTGAAGCAAACAAAAAGAGCTCTTAATTCACAATAATACATTAAACAGCTGCAAATGACATATTAGTTCTGTCCTGTTGTGTTTTTCACATCGCCACTTCATCCTATCCTTATTTGGCCAAGACAGCTTAGCGTCAGCGGCTCTTTGGTACTATATAC
>JBKPPX010000409.1:0-2643 GCA_046733815.1 Thermoproteota archaeon
CGCATAAGGACATAGAGATTGAAATCGTGCCCGGCGTGACATCTATGTTTGCAATTGCCGCCAAAGCAGGGATAAGCTTGGCAGAAGGCGACGAAACCGTGGCTATCGTACCTGCGTGTTATGATCTGGAAAAAGTCAAGCGCACAGCCAGTGCCTGCGATACCGTCATTTTTCTAAAGGACGGACGCTACTTTGACAGTGTAATTGATATGCTAGGGGAGGCCGGGTTTCCCGACAGTGCGACTGTTGCAATAGCTCAGAATATTTCAGATGAGGGAGAAGTGCTTGAGATGAAAAAGATTTCAGAGCTTCGTGGCAAAAAAGGCCCGACTGAAAAGTACTTTTCTATTATGGTGGCAAAGAAAAATGCCAGAGACTAGGACTGTGTATTTTGTCGGCTCAGGGCCTGGCGATCCTGAACTTATCACGCTTAGGGCAAAAAAGCTGGTGGAAGAAGCAGACACTATTATTTATTCCGGCTCGCTTCTTAACCCGGGGATTCTGCAGTACGCCAAGAAAGGTGCGCAGCTCTACGATGCTGCAATAATTGACAGAGAAAAGATCTATCAGATCCTGTACGACTCTGCTAATGAGGGCAAGATCGTTATAAGGTTCCACGATGGCGACCCAGCGCTTTTTAGCGCAATTCGGGAGCAGATAGACAAGCTGGAGTCAAATGGCATAAAGTGCAAGGTGGTGCCAGGCGTAACTGCCTTATTAGGAGCTGCTGCAGACATGAACTTAGAGCTGACGCTCCCGGGTGTAACACAGACTCTAATAATAACAAGGGCAGAACTTCGCACGCCAGTTCCAGAGCTCGAATCATTAGCAGGGCTTGCCAAACATGGTGCAACGATGGCGTTCTATCTGAGCGTACACCTAATAGGTGATGTCGTTAACGAGCTGCTAAAGGGCGGAGTTTATACTGAGAAGACTCCAGCTGCTGTAGTTTATCGAGCGACGTGGGAAGACGAAAAAATAATCAAGGGGACACTTGGAGACATTGCTAATAGGACGAAGGAAGCTAAGATAATCAAAACCGCACTGATAATTGTCGGTGAGGCCATTGCCCCAGCAAAATATGAGTATTCAAAAGTGTATGACGCAAGGTTCACACATGGATACAGAAAAGGGGTAGCACTAAAAGAAAAGAAAGAGTGAGGGGTTTTAGGGTCTTCTCGCCCACAAGGTTATCACGCTCGTGCTAATGGCCGCTCCTGCCACTCCGCTTATCAGGGCAAAGACAATGCTTGCATCCACATTCAGGATAGTTGCTAATGCATCTGCAACCGTCGGCGATGCTAAGAACGCTAGAAACCCTATAGCAAACCCTATCGCTCCAAAGACTGCCAGTATTCCGGTTCTTGATACCATTTTACATCACTGCTGACTTTCGGTGTCTGAGATCCTGAAACTGCCAGCTGGGATCGATGGGAACTTGTCGTTCATCTTCTGCTCTGCGACTGCCGAAGCTTCCATCATTATCTGGTCGATGTCGCTGCCAGAGCCGGTATTGACTTCGATTCCAGGGCCGCTGCTCTGCAAAGACTCCATCATGATGCCGTTGAGCAATGTCTGCATGGTGTTGATTTCGCTATCAGCACCTGGCACGAACTTTCCAAGGCCAGGCTTTAGGCTCTTTATTGAGGCTATTGCGGGTCCCAGTGCGACCATTACATTTCCCATATCGTGTATAGTTGACAGTCTCATTGAGACCTGCTCAAATGCCATCTTGGCCTGCCCAAGCGTGCGCGAAACCTTGCGCACCTCGGCAAGCTCGTTTGAGAGCACCTTTGTAGTATCGGTGTCGTGCCTCTGCACAGCATCGACCACTCGCCTAAACAAAGAGGCATCTCTCTCGTTTAGTTTGGTAACTATGGTGTCTAACTTTGATATCTGCAACTGTAGCTTGTTAGCTGCGGTCTCTATTCTAGGTTTTAGAGGACCCTGAGCTGCCAGTGCTTCTTTCAACTTGTCTCCAGCGCTTGCCCTATTTTGATTACTCCAATTCTTATCGAAAGCATTCATGCAAATTGGAGCGGGGATTTGCTATTAATTCCGGGTGTGTAATTCGATAAACCATAAGCTAAACTAATTGTCCTCCGCTTGTAAAGACTGTCAGCTTGTGAGGAACAATCTTCTATCGAATGTCATAGAGGTACTCTAAAAATTTCCTTTTGGGTTATTGAGGCCCATGCACCCATGCCTGGCCCGCTGTCACTGCCTGTGCCAGTTATCTGGCTCACAACGATCTCTTTTGGAGCCATGGGCGGCCACAACATAGCCACATAATCACCAATATCGCCGGCCTTGTCAAGGGATGCAGGCTGCATGTTCTCTCGCAAGAATTTGGTGGCAGCAAGCTTGTCTTTAGTAGGCTCTATTAGATGATGCTGCCCGTGCACGATGAGGTGAATCTTCCTTGTGCTATCAATTTCAAACATACTCTAGTGTTGCAAGATGGGTACAACTATATGCACGTTAAATAGTTTTTCTCACATGATAGTTATTGACTCCCATATGGCCATGATCTTGCCCGATGACATGGCAGAGCGCATCTCTGAATTTATTGCAGGTAAACGAAATTTCCCCTTTGTAGACCCCGATGAGCTGATGTGCATGATGTACCTATATGGCAGAAAC
>JBKPPX010000410.1:0-2895 GCA_046733815.1 Thermoproteota archaeon
CATCGGTTCTGGACCGTCGGGGCGAACCGTCTCTCTGCGTTCTGCAAAAAAATTTCTCTGCACATTGATGCTGCATGCCATACTGCCCAAAATGAGCCAGATTAGAAAAGTTCCTTGAGATAGTCTTTGTTAAGTAAGCAATAACGCCAATAAGGGTCAGTCCAATCGCCAAGCTTGTCAACAGAGACATTACCGCTGCGGCCATATCCCATATTGCCCGCCAGATCAAAACTACAGCTACAACCCCAAGTACTGCTGTCAGTATCTCTCGCCTTCTCTTGCGACGCCTTGCGGCTTATCCCATGGCTATTTCTTGCAATGGATTTTGCTAGCGCGTCTTAATCGATTTTGAGTTCTTTTCCTTTTGTCTTGCCTTTCTTTTTAAAAGTTATTTCAAGTATGCCATTTGCATAAGTTGATTTGGCTGTCTCAAGATCTGCATCTGGCGGCAATTCTATTAAACGGCGATACTTTTTGGATGCAGTCTCTGTTGTCGATATTTCAACTGAGCTATCCTGTACATTTATTTTTATATCCTGTTTTGAAATGCCGGGCATCTCTACCGCTACTTTGATATCCTTGTCTGTAGTTATGACATCTGCCAAGGGTTCCCTTTCCGCAGTCAGTGCAGGAGCTGTCATGCCTCCCCCACCCAATGATCTGACATTGCCAAATTCCTTTACCTTTGGTTTTCCATCGGGTCCTACAGTCACAGAATAGCCATAAACTAGTGGACCTACCTCTCTTACTCTCCCTCCAGTAGGTGTATCATATTCTCGTATCAAATCCTTAGGGACCTTGTCAATATCTCGTACAGTCTCTTCAAACATCCTTGTCATATCTTGTCTCATTTCTTCAAACTCTCGGAAGATATCTCCTCCTCTACTGCCTGCTCCCCACCATGGAGGCCACCACGGAGTCCACCACCTTCTGAACCACTCATCGACATCCCTGTCTTTGGAGCTCATATTACTATATCTGCGAACGTTAACAGAATTAAAGGTTGAAGATAGATCTCATATTTGCAATTACTTGATTCTTCTAAGTCTAGAGTTTTCAGCCTTATCATTTCAATTTCAGTTTCATTTTCACTCTCCGAGGAAATGTCAGCATATGATACTGACATTGCTTGACAATAATGTGTTAAAGCATGCTTTTGCTGACTCAAAAGACACTATCAGGTGCAATGCTTTTCCAAACAATGATGCCCTTCTTATCCTGACAACATCTAAAATCTTTCTGGTAAGGGAATTTTTATGCCAGCCAGACTGGTATATCCAAAAGCTACAAAAAACAGGAAGCAGAGAGAAGCTTCAAAGTTACTGAGTGAGATGATGTTAGTGCTATTATTATTATTATTCTATATTGGCAAGATAGCGGTTATGAGCGAATTCAGGAAGAGATATTCAGTCAACAAACAATGGATGCTATATCTACATCATGAGACGTCTAAGAATATCCTTCCACTCCTTTCCTTTGAGAACAAAGCCTGCAAGGCTTCTTGGATATTGTCAAGATCAAATCTTTTCCATGCCTTTATCCGGATTTTATCATGATTATCGATAAGGTCTTTTAGTTCCCTTCTTGTCCCTCCGTGAGAACCTATCAGTTTTATTTGTTTTGAGTACAGTGCTTGCACATTTAGTTTAACATCTGCACCAGTAAGTCCCCCAAAAGATACCAACCTTCCATTAATGCCAATTGATTCAAAGCTACTATCCCAAGTCTTAACTCCTAACGAATTTACTACCACATTTGCCATCCTGCCAGCAGTAATTTCTTTGACTTGTTCAACTACTCTATCATAATCCACTATTACATAGTCGGCTCCAAAATCTCTAACCCATTCCTCTTTTGAAACTGCAATTACTTTTGCTCCCATCTTTTTTCCAAGCTGAGTAGCAATCATTCCTGTATTTCCAGAGGCTCCAAAGACCAACAAAAATTCATTCATCTTCAAATGTGCCTCGTTTAAAGCATGAAATGGCGTTAGTCCACTCACAGGAAGACTTGCAGCCAAGTCCCAATCCATATTATCTGGTATTTTGAACGTATTTCTCTGAGGTACAACAATATATTCTGCAAATCCTCCATTCGTAATTACACCAATCAAGCCACCATTTCGGCAAATCATATCAAGACCGCTCAAACACATATCGCATTTGCCATCAAACACTTTGTTATGTATAAGAACCCTATCACCCTCTTTAAGTCCATTAACTTCATTACCTATCTCATCTACTGTGCCTGAAACTTCCGCTCCCGGGATATGTGGCATGGGCTTCACGGTCGGGATAGAACCGGAAATGACTACATTATCAATGGGGTTTACCCCTGCTACTTTGACTTTTATCAGAACGTCATCAGGATTGGCTAATTTTGGCTTCTCTATATTATCTATGACCTTAAGATTTTCTATGCCTGGTTTATCAAATACTGCTGCTCTCATTACCAATCTCTTTCCTACCCTCGGGCAGTTCCTATTATTAGGATAATCACCTTAATTGATTTAAGACTGTCTCTGTGATTGCGTGTGATCAACTGCAACTAGTGATAACTATTACGATTTTATATAATAGAAATAAAATTCTCTAGGCATCAGATTTTCTCTTAAAAAACATGTTACCTTTGTTCAATAGTTAGCCTAATGTATTGGCTACTTGATAAGGTGATATATATATTCAGCTTGGAGCGAGTCCAACAGCAAACTGCCGTATAAATAGCATTTAGCCCCTCAAGTTACTGGCAAAGGAGTCCACTATTTCGCCGTTAGATTGGAATGCAAGCGCAGGAGCTAGAGGAATTAGGTAACTCATGATTGTCATATTGCTTGGCATTGTCAGAGCTATCATAAGGCTGTCTCTTATACACATCTCCGAGCCCACGAGACATACA
>JBKPPX010000411.1:0-1786 GCA_046733815.1 Thermoproteota archaeon
AGGAGCTCTTGGATATTATATTGTAAGTGATGGTACACCCAAGCCTTACAGAGTCAAAATATCAGTAGGCTCATTCCGAAACATGCTTGCCTTGCCACATCTGCTCGTTGGACAGAGGCTTGCAGATATGCCGGCTGTATATTGGTCTCTAAACTACTGGCCGGTGGAGGCTGACAGATAATTAAATGGCTTCATACCCTCAAGACGTCCGCTTTGGAGGATTTGTAGGTAGCCTGATTTGGCTCATATTTTGGATATTAGTCATAGTAGCGCTTGTGGTGCTCCCGCTGATCTTTATCATCCTGTTTTATGTTCCACTGCCTGAAATTGACGGCAAAGTTTTAACGCCATATTTATTTCTCACATCTATACTATATCCTAAGAGCGCTATCCCACTCATCGGGACGCTGATTCATGGTACACTCTTTAAGGTCGCGGTCTTTCCAGGATTTACCTACGCTGCGCTTATTGCTGCAGCAACAATATTCATAGAGCGCAAGTTCCTTGCCAAGATGCAACTCAGGGTTGGCCCACTTTATGCCGGCAAGATCGAGGGAATACTTCAACTGATTGCAGATGGCTTGAAGCTCATATCTAAAGAAATAATTATTCCCTCAGGAGCCGACAAGCTGATCTTTTGGGCGGCACCTATAGCATATGTCGCAACTGCCGCAGCAGTTGTGGCTCTTATACCGGCCGGCCCCGGATGGGTGGTAGCAGACATTGATGTAGGCCTTCTTGCGGTATTTGCAATCCTCGGCTTCTTTCCGCTTATTGCCCTACTCTTCTCATGGGCAAGTAACAGCAAGTACCCATTCATCGGTGGACTCAGAGCTCTGCACCAGTTGATAGCTTTTGAAATTCCATTCTTGCTCTCGGCGCTTTCAGTAGTCATATTGTCTGGCACGCTTAACCTCACGGAAGTTGTTGACTCGCAGATTCAGTCATACTGGTTCATTTTCTTCCTGCCAATAAGCGCCTTTGTTTTTTACATTTCAGCACTTGCCGAGCTTGAGAGGATACCCTTCGATTTACCGGAGGCCGAGGCCGAGATCGTAGCTGGATGGCTGACCGAGACATCTGGCATGATATACGGCCTTTTACAGCTAGGGTCATACATCAAAACATATGCCCTTGCGGCATTATTTGTAATTCTATTCCTTGGCGGTTGGGCCGGACCTCAGATCTTCCCCAAAGAGATCACACCGGGATCTGCTGACGCAATAATCCCGGTAAATATGATCTATAGTGCAAACGCTGTTAGCGCCATCTTTTGGTTCACGGTCAAGACATTTGGCGTGATACTGCTAATGCTCCTGCCCAGAGGCATTAGTCCCAGAATCAGGATAGACATCCTGCTCCACACCGGCTGGTACAAACTCATTGTTCTTGCTTTTATCAACATGTTCATAGCCCTTGCACTAATATATGGGGGGGTGCTTGGTCCTGGTGGTCTGCTAGTTAGATGACATCAGCAGGTGGCTTTATCAAATCCATTGAATCTGGCTCAAAGCACCTTGTTATCAAGCGCTTTACTCTACGTTATCCAGAACAAAAGCTCAAATTCGTAGGAGATGGTTATCAATTTGACCCCAAGAGAGGTGTTGGCATTGCAGGTTATAGAGGAAGACATATTCTATTTCATGATAAATGTACAGGTTGTCAGCTCTGTGCTATAGCGTGTGAAGGCATTGCAGAAGCAATAGGAATGGTTAAGATAGGAGACGAGCAGCAGTGGAAACAAAACAAAAAAGGGATAATGCCGCAGATTATTATGGTAAGTGCG
>JBKPPX010000412.1:0-3200 GCA_046733815.1 Thermoproteota archaeon
GTTGTCTTGTGCGTTGCATCTTGTCTGCCACATCTTTGGCTTGTTTTAGAGACTTTCCATATAAGGAACTTTATTTGCAGCAATGTCAACAATATTAACTACTTGTTCAAAGCTTATACCTCTTTGCCTTATTAGTTGTTCGTATGATTTCCAAAATGACCATATCTTTCCATTTGTTTCTTTGTATATTAAATTGAGCTTATATAATTCACGTAATCTCGAATATTCTCGATAGTATGTAGTAGCCTCCGATTGTCTGATATTAAGTAATATTGTTACTTGTAATGGTTTCTTTTCTTTAGAAAATAGTTCATAAGCTTTGGAAAGATAATAAAATAGAAGAATATTGTTGCCTATTATTAGTAACATTACTCTATCTTCTTCTTTCTTTAGTTCGGCGCTTATAATTTGGTGATACTCTAAGCTCTTTTATTATCTCACGTGAAATTTTACCTTGACTTTGATGGTCTATAACAGGTTTCCCAAGGCTTACAAATCAAATTGAACTGATGATTATTATATACAATATCATTTCATTATTATAGTAAATCTGATATCACTACTAATTGAAGGTCACCTAAAAATGAATCAATTAAGATATCGCCTTTAATCCTCTGGCTATCACATTATCTTATTCACTACTACCAAGTAACTGGCTCTTCATCATATCATGAAGCTCTATATCTGACTTAGTCATTTTTGCCTCTTTCATCATTTCACTATATTTACCCACGAGCTACCTTCGATCTGGATTATCTAAAATGGCTGCATTAAGTATTACTTTCGCAACTTCATCTGGAGGAATTTGATATTGTTCTTGAACTCGCTTGTATTCTTCAAACAGTTTCTCCATCATTTGTGTATATGCAGAATCACTATTAGCTCTTTTTTTTGTAACCACCTTTACATTATTATGAAAATCAGAAGTTACTAGAGCCGGTTCTACAAGTATTACTTTTATGCCAAATTGATCTACTTATAACTTAATGATTCAGATAATTCTTCAAGTGCAAACTTGGTGCTACTATAGGCTGCGCTAAATGGGTATCCTACTATACCTCCTATAGAACTTACATTTATTGTTCTACCACTCTTTTGCCTTCTCATTATAGGTAATACTTGCTGTGTAATTCTTACAACTCCTTACAAATTAGTTTCAAATTGTGGTTTTAGCTCTTCTTCAATTGAAATATCTTCAATAGGTCCTATAAGTCCATAACCAGCATTATTTACAAGTATGTCAATCCTTTGTTTTTTAGATATTATTTTTTGTATTGCTTCTTATGCTGATAAGTCGTCATTGACATCCAGCTGAATAACCTTTAGTGGTAGTGCTTCTTTATTGGATATCTCTTTGATACTTGTAGATTTCTTGAGATTATGCATTGTAGCATAAGTATAAAATCTATTTCTTGCTAATGTTAAGGCTGTCTGAAATCCTATCCCGCTTGAGCTTCCAGTAATTATTGCTACTCTATCAGCATTGCTGTTTACCATAGTTTCCTAACTCACCTTTATTTTGTTATAACCTACTAAAAAGCTCTAAATCGTTGCAGATTCGGTGGGATGTGTGATAGATTTGATTGATTTTTGCCATGCAGGCTAATAGTCTGATGGTGACGAAATCCGGTTCGATTAGTATTGATATATATATCGTGATGAAAGCGTTGCAAAAACAGTGTAATTTAGTTATAGCATGTGGCTATTTGACTGTTACTGGTTGAGATCTTTTAAAAAGTGATAAAATATAATAACCGTATATAATATATCATACTAAATTTATCTAGTATATAATTCAGAATTATTTCTTAAAGTACATATACCAATAGATATCTAAAACAAAATATATGAAGAACTCTACTTTACTAATGATTGGAATCGTAGCAGTAGTATCAATGCTGTCAGCAGGACTAGCTGTAGTACCCATTACAATTCAGCAAGCAAGTGCACAGGATACGGATTTCGATTTCAAACAAGATCAAGAGAATAGATGTAGTGGCTTTGCGAAATGTTTAATGAAGGCTGCTTAACAGGCGTGGCTTACGGAGTCCAAAGTACAAACATAGTGTTAGGTTGTGCGGACTAATTGATAATCAACGGGAATCTTTAAATCATTATTGAGATCCTCCTAATAACCATATGCCTAATTACATAGAATAGATAGATCGGCTAAAAGTAAATAGGACCCCCTTCACTTTGATAGGGACGCAACGATATTGATTGACGGAAATTGCAAAAGAAGTCCTGTTGTTATTATAGATCAATCAGCAATATCTCCTATAATATTATGAAAATTTTCTGACTCTTGTATTTTGAAATTATCACTTGGAATAGATGGGTTTAGGAATGTAGATAACGACTGCGGCCATGATAATGTGTGATTGGAGAAGAAGAAGGCAATGATAATGTGGAATTAAATGAAGATGCATTAGCGATATTAGATATAGCATTATTTGTAAATACGTCTACAATGTTTTTGTACTGCTTTTCCGTCAAGTGTACCAGGACATGCTTATTGGCTTCAAGTTACTTGGTAATGTTATCGCTATTATCTTTGCATTCCGTATTAGCAGTGGGCATGTTCTGAATTAATTTAATCATGTCTGGATCTTATCTAATACTGATATTTTATTTTTTCCAGCCTCTATATCATTTACCAAACATTGTATTGTGCGTAATATATCTAGATCAAAGGACCGCCTGTAGAGATTGAAATTGTTGCAAAGTTACCGCTAGTGAACTTTATTGTTTGGTTACCATTGTTTAGAATTGCTATACTTGTAATCTGTTGATTGCTGACTTGTGGTAATTGTACGTGATACGTACATTTGTTGTTCTCAGGATGCGATAACTCAGTTATAAATTCAGGATTAGCTGGTTTCAAGTCTGGTTCTACTCCTGCTATTATCTCTATATCTGTATGAAGCATGGTACTATTGTTCGTAGTGTTAACACCCAATTGGCATGGTACATTCATACTTACATGAGCTGCTTCTATCGGGATTGGTGTTAGATCTGCTAATATAATAAAGTCGCCTGGAATCAATGAAAGATTTTCAAGTGGAATCGTGGAAGTACTCAATATTTCTTCAGGAGGTGGGAGAGGAGCCCCTCTTCCTCCATGAATAGTAGTAAAAATAATTCCAAAAATAAAAATTATTGATGTTATATAGGTCATGAGCATTATCTTTCTTTCAATA
>JBKPPX010000413.1:0-3944 GCA_046733815.1 Thermoproteota archaeon
GGTCTATAGTCACAATTTGTTTACATACAGAATTTCTAAAGCTAATTACTACTTCTCTTTCAATGAGGTTTTCTTCCTTTTTTATGTTTTTGATAGATTTAGTGCCTCGCCAGAACTGTGGTTCTCTATCTATATCTGATACTATCTCCCATAGTTTATCAACTGGCGCAATTATTTCTTTACTAACCTGAATTGCAACCATGCATTCTTTAACATCGTCAACTATTTGGACATATCTAGCCATCAAGAATATGTTTATCATACCGCATGGAGAAATCATCAGCATTCTTCATGTCTTCCCAAAAATTGATTCAGCATTATGAAGACGATGACTTTATCTTCTTTTTTGACAACTGTTTTCTCTGACCCAAACTTTACAGTATCTCTACTAGCCATAGTAAGTAATTCTAACTTCATAAAATAGCATTCTTTGCTCCAGCTAAGTGCTTTGTCTGGTTGGCAGAAGAAGGGATAAACAATGAAAATGGTCTTGTATGAGCTGCATAATACTTGTTTGTGACCATTATTCGCACATCAATAAGATACTAAATATTTATATACTATTAATTAGTATGCTATCTATTACGAATCATTATGCAAACTTATGACTTTGAAAATAGTATTGGATTTATAGTTAACCAAGCAGCTAAGGCTTTTGTCAAGGCTCTTGATTCTGAATTGCGTCAGAAAGTAGGTGTAACCGTTGGTCAATGGAAGATTATGGTTATGCTTGTTAATCAAAATGGGCTTACCCAAAAGGAGATTGCTGAAAAATTGGCTCTGGAAGGTCCAACTCTTATTCCGATATTAGACAAAATGGAGAAGGAAGGATTAGTTATAAGAAAGGTAGATCCAAATGATAGAAGAAATAATAGAATTTACCGTACAGAAAAGGCAGATACATTATGGAATAGTATGATTGAATGTGGATTAAAAATAAGAGAAGTTTCTATAAAAGACATACCAGATGAAAATGTCAAGATAATGAAGGATGCTTTAGAAAAAATGTGGCAAAATCTTAGACTTAATTTTAATGTTGATTGTACCAGTATAGATAATACAATAACTCCACCTACCGATACTAATACTTCTGCATACACTGCTGCCACTACAACATCTTCAAAAAGCAAGGAAAATTATTAGAATGAAAAGTGTTGCTAGAAATGAAATCGTCAAAAAAAATTACCGATAATTATAATTCAAAGAATGCTCCCCTAGACGAGACATCATCATCTGGAAAGATCCCATCTTATGCGTGGAAGGTACTTGCTATACTAAGCTGCATCGCTACTATGGTAATGTATGCAGAAACAATGTTGATACCGGCTATTCCTGATCTTATCAAAGAATTTCATGTATCATATAGTATGTCATCATGGATCCTTACAGCTTATCTAATATCTGGAGCGGTTATGACTCCAATAGCTGGCAAATTATCAGATATCTATGGTAGAAAGAAAATCTTGCTGATTATAATGGTGATTTATGCAGTAGGAGTTTCTACTGCTGGATTTGCTTCAAATATATACTTTATGATAATTGCTAGAGCCATCCAAGGTATAGGAATGTCGATGTTTCCTATTGCGTTTGGTATTATAAGAGATCAATTTCCAAGAGAAAAAATATCGATAGGTCAAGGTGTAATCACATCTATGTTCGCATCTGGTGCAGTAATAGGCCTATCTGTGGGAGGATTTATAGTTCAGGACTATGGATGGAGAGCCACATTCTTTACAATAATACCTATTGCAATTGTTCTTCTCTTAATTATAAGGCATTTCATTCATGTAAATCAAGATGAGCAAAAAGAGTATCAACAGAGAAAACTCGATCAACTATTGTGCATTGCAAATAAAGACTCACAAAAAAATATAGATAAGAGTAATAATGACAAGCCAGCAAATCAAATCGACATAAAAGGTGCAATACTATTAGCAGTTGCTATTACATTTTTTTTATTAGTATTGACTTTCATTGAAACATCTGGCAGCAACAATAATGCTTTTATAGTAATTATTCTTTTTCTTTTTGTAGGAATTATTTCGCTTTTGCTATTCATAATTATAGAAAGGCGAGCTAAATACCCATTAGTAGATTTTAGGTTAATGCTCAACAAGTCCATACTACCAGCTAATTTGATTATAATGATTGTAGGTATGTCTATGTTTATGGTATTTCAGACAATACCAATATTGGTAAGAAATCCTGAACCAATAGGATTTGGTGAGGATGCTATAAGCACGGGTAAAGTACAGTTGCCGTTTGCTATAATACTCTTAATTTTTGGCCCAACTTCTGGTTTCATAATATCAAAATTAGGCTCACTAAAACCAATCATAGCAGGTACGATTATTACTGCCATAGGCTTCTTCAGTCTATTAATACTTCATTCAACCGAATTCCTAGTCTCAGTAAACCTTGCTATTTTATCCACTGGTCTATCATTAACTAGTGTTGGAGCTATGAATGTAATTATACTTTCAACACCAAGACAATTTAGTGGAATATCTTTAGGAATGAGCAGTCTTATGAGAATTATAGGTGCTTCAATAGGTCCTGCTTTAGCTGGCATGTATATGCAAACACAGCAATCAATACTAGCTATTAATGGTGTAGCACAGTATTTTCCATCAACTATATCATTTAACTTCATATTTCTTACTGCCGCGATATTATCCAGTGCGTCAATAGGATTAGCAATACTACTAAGACAAAACGCTGTCAAAATGGCAATACCAAATCTTGCTTAGATAACGAGCCACTACTAATAGGTGGACACTTTAGTGCAATCCAAGCTATTGTGTCGTTCATATTACTTTTTGGAAACTTAACTTTTTATACTGATATAAAATTGAAATATCTCTTCCTGATGCATATGTATATTCCTCTCGAGACACTATTTTGATTTATTGTAATATAGTATTGGCGCTATTGGGAAGTATTATGTATCACTAATTATAAATAAATACGCTTTTAATAAGAGTATATATAAATTATCTTCAATTCTGTTAGCTTCCTCTAATAATTCTAACAATTGGATTCTCTTTAGGCTGTAACACCTGTCTGGTAGTATATTGGTAGTATATTGAACTTTATCAGGAGAGAAACACTTACCGATAGCCATAATTCATATATTGTTACTCAAAACACGTTCTCTAACTTCCATTCTAATATATACAAGCATAAAGTGAACGCTTATACAATCTTCTAATCTTTCATCAATTTCTGTGCGTGTTAACTCTCTATAGTTTGTTTCTCCATTATCCCCATAAGATATTAGCCGAATTGTGTCAGTCAAATCCTTAGCCAAAAATTCTTCAGATGTATCCAGCATCGAATGAGCTAGCCAATTAAGGTAATTTCTAATTTTTCTGAGTTCATTTATTAAATTGGGATATTGTTGAATTAAATCCGCGTAATGCAATATGAGAATCCTTTCAAGTATATCGATAGTATATGAAAACACAAAATTTCTATTATTATTGAGAATAAGTGACACAAACTGTTTGCGCTTATCTTCATTAGGACAGAAATGATACGAAATAATATCGCTAATAAGTTGCTCAATAGAAATTACAGTCGATAAATAAGATCCCCGTATGGTGACATCAAATTGATTAAGTTTGGCAAGTTGTTTGTTTTTATCGATATGAGCATCAGACAATTTTAATTCTTTAGAATATTGTATACTATTATAATATTTGCCAACAGGCTATTAATCATTAAATTGTGACAGATATAATAATATCTACGTTTCGCAAATGGATTGTATCTCATAATAATATTATCATCTTAAAATTATAACACTTCAAGCCTTAAATGGGTAAATAATAAATAAAATCTTCTCAATTGTCACACGGTTATGATATTGTATGTACTACATATTTATGCATCATATTCCTCAATTCCTTGAACATTAAGATTGATTTTATAGACATCTTAAA
>JBKPPX010000414.1:0-3041 GCA_046733815.1 Thermoproteota archaeon
GACGATAATCTTGGTATGAGTTTAGACCAATTAAATCAGACAGAACCTGGTGCTCACTATATTGCTATCTATGATCATTTAATCACATTTAGGCAGATCTACTCGTATTATACAAAAATACAGTTAGAAGAAAACAATGAACTTGTCCTATTACTTCCACATTATGAAACTACAGATACTGTTAGATGTAGTTTACGAGGAAATGAGTATGCCAGTATAGATGTAAGAAAATATGAAAAACAAGGCTTTCTTGTGATCATAGATTCTGTAAGAGCATATTTTTGCTCAACTTCTATCATTACATTTGTTGAAAGGTTAGTAAAACATGCACAAAAATTAGGCAAAAATGGCGTTACTGCAATTGCTGATATGGGTTCATTCTTTCAATTTATTTATCATGAAAACAAAAAAACTAACATAATAGAATATGAAACCTCTCTGCCATCAAAGTTTCATTCAAAATTGAAAGGATTTTGTTGCTATAATCAGAAAGACTTTGACAGGCTTACAGAACACCAAAAGAAAATATTAGTTAGCCATCATGGCAAAGTCCTAACAATAAATAAATAATTAGTTTGTCGCCGATAGATAAAGAGAAGTGGAATAATCTAAACAGTTCCCCAGTCATATGATGTATAGGTAAGAGTTTGAAGAATATTTATTGATGGTGATACTAGATGGCAAAAGCAGAATTCACAAGGAATGTAGGCAATATAAAAAGTCTCGTCATGATGCCTACTTTTATATGAATAAGCCAAACACCGTATTGTAAAAACAAATCAACTTTCACAGCTATTGAACTCAGCCAAGAAATGAAAGAATGAATTTCTACAAATTCAAAAAAATTCCGGATGATCTCTAGACAGTAGAAGTAGTGTAAAGACAGGAGGATCAAAAATCACACACTTTTACGTTCCCATGCAATTAGCAAAAATATGCGTTGTAATGTTCTATGTCTATCTATCTATCTATCTTATATTTCTTCCCAATAGAAGCTATTTTATATACTGATAAGTTGAGTACAAATTAATTAGCGGCCCTTGTTATCTAGAAACAATCACAGAGATTTCAAAAGACAAAAGAGGGGTCACAGATTTATTGATGATGAACAGATAAGTTATAAGGAAGAATAAGAAGAGAGGTGATGGCATCTGAGTACCTATAAATCATTGACAACAACAGATTTTATCAAGAATTTTCCATTCACTTACCGGCGTAATAACCAGACAAGAGTATTGAATGAGATATGCGAAGCATTCAATTCTGGTTATAAATACATTGTACTTGAAGCTCCTACCGGATTTGGAAAAAGCCCCGTAGCAGTATCTGTAGCAAAGACTCTGGGCTCAAGCTATATATGTACTTCAACTAATGATTTGCAGACACAATATGCTAGGGATTTTTCATTCATTAAAGTGGCAAAAGGTAAAAGGAATTTTCCTTGTTTAGTAAAGGAGGATTTCATTAAAAATGGCATCTATAGATGTAGAAGCTGCTCTTCAGTAGGAAATGGAAATGAATGCTACCATACAACAGTTGAATATGGACCATGTATGACAGACGAAGCCTTTGAAGGTAGCAGATGTAAATACCGAACATTTTTACAAGATTATGACCTGAGTGACAAAGGAACAGAAAATGAAAAAATATTAATCAACAAGGATAAAGAACATAATTATAAGAAGGAGTTTTTCCAATGGTTGCACCTAAAAAATCTAAAAGATAACAATAAAGACAAAGCAATATGGAGACCATGTGAATATTTTAATCAATTAAACATAGCTTTAATCTCTAGCCATTCTATTTTTAATTACTCAAATTTCTTGGCATTTTTGCCAAGCAAGAAAATTATTCCACCAAGGGAATTATTAGTGTTGGATGAAGGACATTTATTGGAGACAGAGATTGTAAAATTTAGGGGTCTATCTATTTCGAAAAAGAGATGGAAACGCTATATCAACGATTTAAAGATAATAGATTATGGTTATAACGAAGTCAAGAGATGGATTGATTTTTTGATTGATTTAGAAACGAAAGTGCTTACATTAATTGGAAACACATCAGCAATACAAGACTTGTCAGAAGAAAGAAAAACCTTGTACAACTGGCAAAAAAACGATGATGAATCTAAATTAAGGACATTAGACAATAATAACAATAAGAAAGTAATTCCTGCATCCGTTCTATTTGATAGCGATGAAGAAATAGCACAAAAATATGCTGATACTTCAAAGAAGGATACAAGTAACATCAGCGATGAGCTTTTAATTGAAGCAGCCAGGGATGCAGAAAAACTTACAAGAGCGATAAACAATATTTTATCTAATCCAAAAAATTGGATAGTATCGGAAATAAAAAAGGAAAACTATGAGGTAGTAAAAGTTGAATTAAAGCCCTTAGACATATCAGAGTATTGTCAAACAGTACTTGAAAAATGCACAAAAACATTGATAATGAGTGCAACAATTCTAAACGACAGAGCATTTTGTGAAAGTGTAGGTCTAGCCGCTCCATCTTATGATAGTGATGTGAAATTTATACAAATACCGTCAGATTTTCCAGTAGAAAATAGACTAATTTTTCCTCTGAATATAGAATATCTTAATTTTAATAACCTGCAATCAGGACAAGTAAAAAATAAAATTGCAAAGGCTATTGACAATCTAATGTCTATACATCGTTATGACAAAGGAATAATTCATACCACCTCGTATGAGCAGTTGAATTTTATCAAAGAAAATGTATCCCATGAAAATGCAAGACGATTGATAGTGACGGATCCAGAGATACAAAGAGATGAAGTTTTAAAACAACATATCAATAGCATAAAGCCAACAGTTCTTATCTCACCGTCATTGCACACAGGCCTTAATTTAAAAGATGAACTTTCAAGATTTCAAATTATAACCAAGGTACCGTATCCTAACAAAAGTGATAGATGGACTAATGCAAAGAGGGAGATAGATGAAGAATGGTACTACTGGCAAACAGCTTTGAAATTGATACAGGCATATGGTAGATCGATAAGATCAAAGGAAGAC
>JBKPPX010000415.1:0-9593 GCA_046733815.1 Thermoproteota archaeon
GAAAGTCCATTTAAAGGCTCGATTGGTTATATTATCAAGAGAAAACCAGCAACTAATCTAAATACAGGAGGATTAAACAGCATCTCAATTTCTATTAATAGTCTACGATTTTGTTCTGTTTAGTCCATATAAACAAAATACATGGTATGACAATATAACTTGATTTATTTATACTATATTAAAAGATATATTTGGATATCTATTATCAATAAGGTCTTGTCATCTTACGTTCAAACATTACCATATTATTATTCTAATCTGAATAAGCTTTTGGAGTTACTATTGCTTAATCTAAAGGACTCAAGAAACTACACCAATGTATATACGCATCATAAATAGTCAATTAAGTATGAAATCGTCAGAAAATAGATCTTCTAGTTCTGTCAGAGTATGGATCCCACTAGCCGCAATAGCTGCTGCAATTACATTTGTAATAGCACTTGTAATGCATATTCCACAAGAGAAAGCCGTTTCTGCTTCTGCTCTTGCTGCAATTATGGTTTTCAGTGGATTTCTATTCAGATCATTTGGTAGAGATAGAGATAAATATCGAAAATAAGTGTTGCAAACGATAAAGGATGCTGCAGATGTATATAAGAATATGAGTGTCGAGAAAGAAAATATGTGTTAGGATATGAATCTTCAATTAATGACCATTATTATTAAATCAAGTTAAGCGAATCCATATTTGCATGAACCCTAGACATAAAGGCGCTCATATAATATTCACTTATTTAGTTACCAATATAAACTAGCGTATTGTCACGAAGGAGTCTGCTTACTGCATGTAAAAGGATTCACTGGTATAAATAATTAAGATTCTATAAACACAGTAAGTTATTCAAAATTAAGTATTCACGAATCCTATCGGTTTAGATATGTCCCAAGCTTTTATACAGCTTGCTAACGAAGTCTATTCTTACTACTAGATTAAGTCTTGGTGTTGTTATTGTATTTTTATATAATGGAAAATATTAGATTAAAGTGGTAAAAGGTCAACTAACACCAATAGTCAAATCACCAAGCAGCATTGGATACAGTCTGGGACTATAGCTCCCTTTTGACAGAGCATAATTATGCCTCAAGATTTTTGTCCATTATCATTGCTAACTCCCATTACAGATACACTTGTTCCATTTACACTATTTGCCGCCTGCTTAAATAAGTACTATCTCCCGATGATTCTAGGAAAATATATTTGCGCTCATACTACTTTTCAAAATGTCAATGTATAAAACAAAGAAACATTATAAGCAGCATATTTAACAAATCATAAATATCTTTTACTAAAGTAAAATTGTATCTTGTTGATAGTAGGAATATGTTTGAAGAATTAGCAATGACCATACACCTCAAAGACGCGTGTCTACAAATACTAACAGCAGATAGCTCTATTAGATTTGCAGGTTTTTCTGACAAATTTGGAAAACAAATAGCCGGAGAGTATAGAAATGGATTGAATCCATTATTAACAGAGTCTCAATTAGATCTATCTGCTATTGAATCTATCATAAGAATGAATACTAGAAGAGATTTGGAATCACAAATAGGTAAACCGATATACTCCTTTACTTTGTATGAGAAAATAAGACGGGCAACAATATCATTAGACAATAAAGACTACCCAATTCTCATGGTATCATTTGATCTAAATGCAGATCATGAATCTATAATTTTGAATAAAATAATTCCTATTGCAATTGAATGGTCAGGCTAATTAATAGATACAACCCACTCTTATCTGTTCTCTTATATTGTTTCCTTGATAATAGAAGAGTGACTGATATATCAAGAGAAAGTCAAGATATGACTAGCGAAGACAATATAGTCACGGCATTACTTAACAAAAAAGAGATGAAACAGTATTTGGGTGATCGATTAAAGGAACTAGATGAAAGTGAAAAATAGAGAAATTTAATTATTACTTTTACAAAAATAAGATAATGCAATTTGTATTGTTAAGATAAAGGATATATCGAATTTGAAATTTATAGTTTAATCATAATAATCTTTCTTATCAGCAAGTGTGATATTTATGTTAATATTGGGTCACAATGATTTAAGCAATACATACAAAGAAAAAAAACAAAGCAAGTCTTTGAAATATTGATGGTGGAGTGTTACTTGACTAGGCGTAATATATTCAGAAGTTCATTTCCTCTTACTTCTCTATGCTTTTCTAATCTATAAAAAATACTTGTCTTTCGAAAACTACTAAACCACTATCATGCTATTCTATGCCCCGGAACAGTAATGATTGAATAGTCCGGCCGCAGCCATCTATCTTTATGTTATATTAAAGAATGAATCTTCAATGAATGTTGCAGTAGTAGTAATATTATTATTAGCAGCTTTAAAAGTACTACTATCATTAGCTTTACTTACATAAAACAATGGCTTTGGCTAGACATATAAGGATGTATTTCACGCTATCTATGAATGGATTTAAAAGCTATTCTGAATAAATTTGCGCAAGGTCATCTTAGCATAGATGAAGTTCAGAAACAGATTTCCATCCATTCCATCGAATATCTCAGAAATAATCTGGCTCAGCTAGATATGGGAAGAGAAATTCGAAAAGGAGTACCTGAAGTAGTATTCGCAGAAGGCAAAGAGTATCAAGATATTGTCCGTATAATCTTACGTGCTATAAGGAAAAAAGAAAAGGTTATGGTGAGCAGGATCAGAAGAGATGAATTGTCTAAACTTTGCAAAGATTTGAGAAAGCGAAATCTCACTCTCGAGTTAGGAAAATATAGCACGACTATTTTAGTCTCACAGGGTAATCATCATCAAACAACGAGAACTGGAGCAAAAATAGGTATTCTTACAGCAGGTACGTCTGATATTGGTGTTGCAGAAGAAGCAAGACTGGTCGCAAAAGCCATGGGTTGTGATGTTATTTTTAGATACGACGTTGGAATAGCAGGAATTCATAGACTTTTCTCCCCATTGGAAGAGATGATTAATAAAAATGTTGATGCTATAGTAGTTGTTGCAGGAATGGAAGGCGCTCTTGCATCTATAGTTTCTTCGATAGTTGATGTTCCTGTTATTGGAGTTCCGACCTCGATAGGATATGGATTTGGTTCCGATGGTATGGCTGCTTTAGCGTCTATGCTACAGAGTTGCACGTTTGGTCTTGCAGTAGTTAATATAGATAATGGTATTGGTGCGGGCGCATACGCGGCGTCAATTGCTAATAGAATGGTATTAAAAAGGAAAGACAACATATAAACTTGAATATTTTGATTATACCATTGAACTGTATAATGATAAAACGTTTATAAGTGCTTTCTATCGTTTGCTTTTTAATTATTAAAGTGGTGAATGGTTATTTATGACTTATACTAATACTCTTAAAAGAATTAGACAAAATAAAACAAATTACCGTAAAAGGAGCGGAATTTTAATCGGTCGCCGACCTTTCATAACTACAAAAATCAGCAGCCAAAATATTTCAGCGCAGACTTTGAAGCCTACTTTAACTGGTGATGTTGTAGTTGCTTCTGCTCACAGCAGAGAACTAATCCATCACGGCTGGAAAGGGGCAATGAATAGTATGCCTGCTTGTTACCTTACCGGTCTGTTATTAGGAAAGAAATCTATCGAAAAGGGAGCTACTACTGCTGTTTTGTATACCGGAAACCATCCATTTACAACAAGGATAGCTGCGTGTTTGAAAGGAATCGTCGATTCAGGAATTAACATTCCAGTCTCTAAGGAATCTCTTCCTGGTGAAGACCGTGTCAGTGGAAAACATATAGCTGAATACGCTGATTTGTTAAAGGATAATCAAGAAAAATATAATTCTAGGTTTTCCGCGCTCATAAAGCAAGGTTTAAGACCTGAAGATTATCCAAAACATTTTGAAGAGATTAGAATGAGAATTTCTGACAGACCCCCCCATGACAGTGAGAGATTGAATGAGCGTTCTAATCCAGTAAACGAATTAAGCAAAGAGGAATATCATAATGATTCTAACACCAAGTTAAAACGTTCATCTAAAGGAGGCAGCAAGAAGGGATGAGTAGATATTCCCGTCAACAAGAACAACATATAGAATGGAAGCCCAGAACCACGTTGGGTATGATGGTCGCTAGTGGTAAGATTAATTCTATGGACCAAATCTATGAAAATGGTATGCGAATTCAGGAGTCAGAAATTGTTAAAAAATTATTGCCAGAGATAAAGAGTCAGGTAGTTCATGTAGGAATTGTTCAAAAACAGACAGATGCAGGTGAAATGACTCGGTTTAATGCATTAGTTGCAGTTGGCAATGAAGCAGGTTGGTTTGGAGTTGGCAAGGGTAAAGCAGCTCAAATGCGTAATGCGATAGACAAGGCAACGACCGCCGCCTATCTTGATGTTATTCCAGTAAAGCTAGGATGTGGAAGCTGGGAATGCAGATGTAATCAGCTTCATTCTATTCCATTCAAGGTTAGAGGAAGAGGAGGTAGTGTGGCAATAGAGATCCTTCCTGGCCCGAGAGGATTGGGTCTAGTTGCAGGCGAGAATATCAAAAGCCTTCTAAAACTTGCAGGATTAAAAGATGCGTGGACAAAATCCTTCGGATCAACAAGTACAATGTCATCTACAATAAAAGCAATTTTCAGTGCTCTCAGAAGTACCTACATGTCGGGCTGATTATTTGGTATGGCCTATCTAGTTGTTCGAATAAGGGGAACCGTAAATATACCTTATTGGGCGAATAATACTTTGGATAACCTAAACTTAGATAAAAGATTTCGTGCAACAGTTATACCGGAAAATCCACAATCTCTTGGTATGTTGAGGAAAGTCAAGGATATGGTTGCTTGGACTTCTGCTGATGCAGCAATTATAAAGGAATTACTAGAGAAAAGAGGAAAAAGAACCGGGTTTAAACCTATAACAAATTCTGATCTGCCAGAAGGATACAATACTATCGAAGAGCTTGCATCTGCAATTGCAGATGATAAGCTGACACTGTCAAAGCTCGGATCCATCAAACCATGGTTTGCACTGAATTCCCCTCGTGGAGGTTTTAAAAGGAAAACCAAGACACAATACTCTCAGGAAGGTGTACTTGGCGAAGATAAAGACTTAGCCGATATTGTGAAGAGAATGTTATGAATGGAGCAAAGCTTAAGTAAGGTGATATAATGAATTTAAAACAGCTTTCAATATTACTTAGAGGGAGAATGCATTAAAAATGGCTACTAGATTTAGGAAAAGTAGGAGACAAAGAGGGAGTAGATATTGCGGATGGGGACAGGTAGGTCAACATAGACAATCTGGTAGTCGCGGTGGCATTGGCGGAGCCGGAAAACATAAGCACTTTTACACTCGGACAGTAGTTGAAGAACCTGATCATTTTGGACACGACGCTTTTAATTCATATAACAGGAATTTAGTTCATAGGTGGATTAACATTCGAGATCTTGATTCTGTTGTTGCTAAACATGGTAAGGTAGATGAGGACGGAAGAGTTATTTTGGATTTAACGTCGCTTGGCTATGATAAGCTATTGGGTGGGGGTAAAGTTAACAGTGCTTTTGCAGTTAAAGTAGCAAATATATCAGAGAGTGCTAAAGAAAAAATTCAGCAGGCAGGAGGAGAGGTATTCTCAAATGAAGACATCTCAGAATGAAAGTTCATTTAGACGAATAATTAAAGCTACTTCTAGATATATCCCTCAGGTTGAAAAACCCAAAAAGAAAATTTCCCTTACTGAAAAGTTTGTTTGGTGTGGAATAGCTCTTTTTGCCTATTTAATCATGGGACAAATACCCCTGTATGGTGTTACTGATGATCCTGCCTTTGATTTTCTTGCATTTGCTAGGGTTATTTTTGCAGCACAACAAGGTACATTGATGGAATTGGGCATCGGCCCAATAGTTACTGCAGGATTGCTTATGCAGTTGCTTAAAGGCTCGGATCTAATCAAGCTTAATTTCAAGAATCCTGATGACAGGTCATTATTTACATCAGCTACAAAGATCGTGACAATTGTTGTAATAGTTGCAGAGGGCACGCTATATGGTGTAAGCGTCTACGGTCATCTTGTAGCCTCACCGAATATTATACCAGTCGTGGTTGGACAATTAATTGGAGCCAGTATTATTGTAATGTTTCTAGATGAACTTGTACAGAAAGGCTGGGGATTAGGATCAGGTATTAGCCTGTTTATTATGGCTGGCGTAGCTCAGTCTATATTATGGAGTATATTCAGCCCTTTGCCTGCTCAGGATGGACCAGTAGGTATACTTCCCTTTATTATTGATTCTGTCGCTACAGGACATGCCGGAGATTCGATCTTAAGATCCGGTCAACTTCCAAGCCTTTTTGGCTTGGGAATTACCGGGGGTATACTACTGTTACTAGTATATGTCCAAGGGATACATGTGGATATACCAATCGTATCTACAAAATACAGAGGATTCACTGCTGTTTATCCAATCAAGCTATTGTATACATCCAATATTCCTGTAATTTTGTCATCGGCACTCATTGCTAATGGGGTATTTATGGGCCAGATGCTATGGGCTAATTACAATCCTCAAAACGATAATCCTGTTTTCAACTGGATTGCACAATTTGATCCTAGTGCACCACAAAGTCCTACAGGAGGAATCTTATATTATATTACAGCTCCTAGAAGTTTTGAAACCGCAGTTCAAGACCCTGTTAGGGCCGTTGTTTATGTTATGTCACTAACAGCCATTGTAACAATTTTTGGAAGGCTGTGGGTGGAATTAGGCGGCTTGTCTGCAAAATCTGCTGCCAAGAATCTGCTAGATGCTGACGTGCAGGTTCCAGGTTTTAGAAGAGCTGAAGGATCGGTTGAAGTCTTGCTTAATAAGTATATTCCTTCAGTCACAATTTTAGGTGGCATTATCATAGGCTTATTAGCATCAGTATCCGATGTCTTGAACGTGTTTGGCTCAGGAAT
This sequence comes from Thermoproteota archaeon, assembly GCA_046733815.1. Lineage (GTDB taxonomy): Archaea > Thermoproteota > Nitrososphaeria > Nitrososphaerales > Nitrososphaeraceae > JAJNBK01. The sequence goes on from JBKPPX010000415.1 coordinate 6,935, forward strand.
TGGTATTCTACTAATGGTGGATATACTGGTAAACTATTACAATTTGTTGATTAGAGAACAAGTTGACACTCACATGCCTAAATTGGCGGCTCTTCTTGGCAGAAAATAATAAACGCGTAGTTGTAGTTGGAATACCTGGTGTCGGAAAGACTACCGTAATTTCCCGGATGGCTGAAATTCTAAACCAAAGAGGAACACAAACAGCAGTGGTAGTATTTGGTACTGTAATGTTTGAAGAAGCAAGAAAACTAGGTCTAAACAATCGAGATGAAATGCGAAGGCAGTCTATTGAAGATCAGCGACGTATGCAAGACCTTGCTGCTAGAAGAATAGCTAATATGAAAGATAATATTGTGATTGTGGATACTCATCTTTTCATAAATACCATTGAAGGATACTATCCAGGGCTCCCACTAAATTTACTTGAAATTATAAAACCTACAAATATTGTTATGGTTGCTGCACATCCAGAGGAGATAGCTACTAGAAGAAGATCCGATGGAACGCGCGATAGAGACATTTTATCGATAGAAGATATTCAATTTCAACTTGATATTTCGAAAGTTATGGTCGCTACATGTTCTGTATTAACTGGATGTCCTTTTATTATAATTATGAATAATAACAACAAAATTGATCAAACCGCATCAAACATAGTTAAGGCATTAACAGCAGAAGATTGCGGATTAAGAAAATGAATACTATTGATTCAATAATAATGCAGGTTCCAGGTTTAACACCTCAGTATACAAAACACCCACTTTTTCCAGACATGCTCACAGCTATGATTGCAGCCGCATTAATTGCGATCGGAATGAACATTGCTTTTGCATTATTACGAAAAAAGACAACTGACATCGAAAAGATGAATAAGGTCATGAAAGAGAGTAACGAATGGCGGAAGCAATACACCGATGCAATAAAAAAACAAGACAAGGCTCGTGTAGCAGAATTAAAAAAGAGACAAGCTTATGTGAATAAAATGGCCATGGAAATGCAACAGCAACAGATGCGTCCTATGCTAATATATATGGCACCCTCATTCATGTTATGGATATTTGTATTTCCAGCAATCTTTGGACAAACGGTAGCTATTTCACCAATAGAAATTCCTTGGATAATGTGCGGTGAACAAAACGTGAAATCAGATACACAGCTAGACGAAAAAGGTGATCCTAAAGGTGCATGCTCTGTACGCGGAGAAGTTTATCTTTGGGGATGGTTCCTGATTACATCATTCGCTTTTAGTGGGATAATATCAAAGGTTACACGGACTGCAATGCCAAGTTTGGGTTAGAATTGATAAATTTTCAAAACGGAAAAAACAACTTAAGCTTTGTTATCTCCGGCTGGCCTGCGGTAGGTAAGACAACCATTGCAGCAGAACTTGCAAAAGAATTTAGATTAGAAATATACAATGGAGGAGACATCTTGAAAATGCTTGCTGGCGAAAAAGGATATTCAATTTCAGGAAAAGACTGGTGGGATACAGAAGATGCAAAAAAATTCATGATAGAACGAAGATCAAATCCTTGCTTTGATAGAGAAGTAGATCAACGATTGATCGAAATAGTTAAAAAAGGAAATGTCGTAATTACTAGTTATACTCTTCCATGGTTGGTTCAAGATGTCATTAAGTTTTGGCTTAAGGGCTCACAGAGCAACAGAGCAAAAAGAATGGCCTATCGAGATAACATAAGCTTTGAGGATGCTAAAAATATTATAAAGTTAAGGGATGAAGATAACATAAAGATCTATCATGAAACCTATGGATTCAATTTCGGTGAAGATCTATCCATTTTTGACTTTGCTCTAAATACAGATCTAATAAGCCTTGAGGCCCTAATTGTCATATCCAAAAGTATAGTTAAACAGCTTATAATTTAGTATTATTAGTAGATAATGTGATAAATCAATTTGAATTTTCCACAGCTACAAAATCTAGTAAAGGTTGATGACGATGTTACTAATGAAAATTATGGATATCTTCCAGACAAAAGGCCGATAGAATCATTGCTTAATTATGGATTGATTTTAATTGATAAACCGGCTGGTCCAACAAGCCACGAGGTAGTAGCATGGATAAAAAGGATATTGGATATTGAAAAGACAGGACATAGTGGTACGTTAGATCCAGGTGCCACAGGGCTTTTACCAGTAGGACTCGGAGAAGGAACCAAAGCTCTTTCTGTCTTGCTTCTAGGACCAAAGGAATATTATGCATTAGCACGTCTGCATGCTCATGTGTCTGAACAAAGAATAAATTCAGTTATCACAGAATTTGTGGGTGATATTTACCAAAAACCACCGCAGAGATCAGCTGTAAGAAGAGCAACTCGAGTACGAACACTATTTGAATTTGACAAAATCGAACAGAGCGATCGTCTTATTTTGATGAGAATATTATGTCAAGCTGGGACATATATTAGAAAAATAATTTATGATATAGGAGAGGTGTTAGGCCCAGGAGCTACGATGGTGGAGCTTCGGAGGACTAGAGTAAGTAACTTCTCAGAAAAGCAAGAAAGTTTCACAAAACTACATGACGTAGCCGATGCATATGAGCTATATAAGGAGAAAGGAGAAGATGCAAAGCTACGTAGATTGATAAAACCAATTGAACGCTGTCTAGAAGGAGTACGCGCAGTTATGATAAGAG
>JBKPPX010000416.1:0-3400 GCA_046733815.1 Thermoproteota archaeon
AGCGAAGATCCGCCCTCCAGAGGAGTAACAGACAATGACTGATCGCATTGTAGATTATACAAGGCATGACCAGCTTCATGAATAGTACTAGATATCGACTTTTTGAAATCAGTCCCTTCATACCGGGTAGTTATTCTCACGTCGTTGAGGCCCATAGTCTCAGTGAAAGGATGCGTAGATACATCCATTCTGAAACGTTCCATGTCGTATTGCAGAAGAGTCAAAATATCACGATTGAGCTCACCAACTTTTTGGATATCATACTTTGATTTTCCAAGTTTGCTCTCTTCGCAGAGCAAGCTGCCTGAATCTACAAGCTTTTTCAGAACCTTCTGAATACGCGGAGTCAACACACCAAATAACTTATCCAGGTCAGCTACTGTAAGCTCTTCTTCAAATGTATCCAAAAGCGCATCATATGGATGCTTTTCATAACCTATCTTATCTGCGATTTGCTTCTTTATTTCTATCATCTTCTTCAAGTGGGGTGCATACATCATGAAATCCGATTTTTCTCTGGCCCGTCTCCATGCCATGTTACCCCTTATTCTTTCCAGAGACTCTGCTTCAGTCAACTCTTTTGGTATCTTTATCTGCTTGGTTATATCCCTGTTGAGCACTCGTAAAATGCCCTTCTCTGGATCGCTAAGGTTCTCCAGTTTCTTCGCTGACTCTACAAGACCAACAAAATCTTTGTTTAGCAGGAGCTCTTTATGCAGCAGATGAAGTTGAGAATCGGCCACTCCTCTTTCTTCAGTACCTTTCCTAGGCATATAAGTCTCAAAGTCCCAACCCATTAGAGAAATGGCATGATTTAGCGACCACATTGGTTTGTAAGCATCGAGGATCTGATTCATGACAGGGTTCTCGCATCTCATGTCGTCGTCACACTTTTCATGAACTCAATCACATCGGTCTATTAATCATTGCTAGTCAGGATTGCATCTTGAAAAATCAAGGTTCAAACTATGGCTGAACTGTCGAATACAAACTATGAAAGAAGATTTAGTCTGTGTTGTGCAAAGGTTGCAATAATAAGATAGAAACAGTGACAAGCGAAAAAAAGCGGCACCCTAAAGATACGATTGTGAAAAGGTAGCTACTTTTATAAAATAAATATTTCCAAAAAAAGACGAAGATATACAGAACATAACTACCAATAAAAGGATTCAAGGATGAATAGTAGTGGCATAGAAGACTTGCGGAGGAGATGATGGCTGCTAGCTGTGGAGGATAAGACTAGCAACTCTTATTTTTTTTGATGCGTTCTGAATAAGCGTTATCCACTTGTTTTCGTCTTTTACCTTTATCCCCCACGCTTCAATCGGTGTCTGTCCGTTCAACCCTTCATGCAGTCTTATCGCGTTGTGGAATATCATAAATAAAGTGCCTACTGTGGTGCTTCAAGGCACAGACGGCCCGATCATACATGTCGAGTCGGTCCGAGATCTAGCAGCCAACATTCGAGATGCCGATCTCTTCATTATACCAGGTGTAGGTCATGACATTCCAAGACAACTGTGCCGACCTTCGTCGACGCGATTACCACAGCAGCGACATGCGCAGTCGGCCCACAAATACAAAGAAGCCGGAAGTGATGGATATTGGGCCTGTGCAGGCTTTGTCAGCGAGATCGCTCCAGTAGAGTGATTAGTACTTACTTATTTTCTGTCCTGAACGAAAGGTCGCGGATCGAAAACCAACCTTATCGAACTTATTTTCCCATCATCATTCACGTGATACCATACACATACAAAGATTGTCACAGGCGGCTCGCGATAAGTCACTTGGGAGAGAAGGCAGACATCGTCGCTATCTGCAAACTCCTTCTTGATGTCTAATGGTGGTACGTTCTGGTGTTCGTAATCTTTCAAGTATGGTTCAGCTCTGTCAAACGAATTAACGGGCGACACGTACAATATGTTATCGCTCAGATAGCTTCTGGCAGATTTGAAGTCTCTTCGCTCCACAGCCTGCAGATACTCCATCACGATTTCCTTTGCGCTTATTGCAGAAGATTCATTTTTTTGCATGGTATATTCCTTCAATGCCATTGGATTTATTATCTCGTTAAGTCCAACTTACGATTTAGGGAATTTTTTATTCAAGATGTGTGCGTGGACTAAGTAGTGGACTCAATAGACTTTCAGCTGCTAGTGGCACTATTTGGCGGTGCACGCCAGAGCTATCAGTCATTAGGCAGGCGACTGTCGCTCTCTGCTCCTGCGGTTCGAAGTCGTCTCGAGCGATTAAAGATGAAGGGAGTTCTCCAAGGATATATGTTAACGATAAATCCAAGTGTATTTGACCGCGTTGGCCTTGTCTTATCTTTTCCCGGAGACTTCAAGCTGAAATCGGCACAAGCTGCAGTCGCTGCACCAGACGTGTCTTGGGTAAGGTTGAAACTGGATGGACAAATGTTTGTGGGGCTATGGACTTGTGATGAAGAGAAGAGTATCGACCATATGACAAAAATCTTGGGTGTCGGACCCTCAGGGCGAGCTCTCACGCCACGCAGGAGGCATCCGCCAGTTTCAATCACTGATTTGTCAATAATGGATGCTCTGGTGGATGACCCAAAAGTGCTATTTGATGAACTCGTAAAATCCACTGGGCTAAGTCCAAAGACTTTACGCAAGCACCTTATCATGCTCTTAAAGACGAAAACTATTTCCATAGAGCCTCTTCTTGGCGCATTGACAGATTCAGGCGAGCTGGTGTATCCGATGGTGATTGCTGGAAGAGTCAGCATGGACGAGGTACGAAGGATAATGGGCGAGGCTGAACAGTTACACTATGCCGTCGATCCGCCGGTTAAACATGTCCTTTGCAGGGCAAGCTCCTTGCCGGAAGTGATGAGCAAGACCCGCGTGCTAGAGAATGTTCAGGGAGTCGAGTCTGTCACTCTTTCTCTGGATCGGGAGATGCTTGTCTCTACAGACCTGAGGCACTCCCTAATCAGAGAGGAAATTAGGAAGTTAGAAAAAGATCGGATGACCTAGTACTGTAGTGACTGAACTTACGTTGTTTGATATTAAAGTGACGACCTCTCATATACTTCTGAACTGACATTTTTGAAAAAGAAAGATGTCAAAAGCTTCTACGCTGTTGTTGATGACACTATTATATATGAAATGGTAATCCGCTGCATTTTGTGACTACATATTTCATAAGATAATCAATTATCTGATAGTTTCACATACGCTTTGTTTCTCTTGTCAAGCAGGATCTTATGATGAGTACAATCTAATGAAGAAGAATACATTTTTGCAAATGAATTAAGAAGTGTGGGCCCAGATGGACTCGGCAAAAAAACTTCAAAACTGGGACCAGTGCAACTAGAAGGTGGGCCCAAGGGGCTCCATATGCTGCTATCGGTTCTTTGAAAAGGTTCGGATGT
>JBKPPX010000417.1:0-7170 GCA_046733815.1 Thermoproteota archaeon
GTACTAATAATCAAACATTGCTGCCAATAGAAACAAGCAATGATACTGCACGTTCTTTATTGTATTCCATTCCATCTGTCAAGGATAATCAGTATAGACTAGCGCCAAGAACATTTACAATATCACAGAGTGGCATAGCCACTACCAGCACAACGACAACGACGATAACAGACGTTCAGAATGCATGTAACAAAAATCTAATGATTTCTGATATTAAATCCTTTGGCGATGACGGGGAGGGTGATGATTCAATAGAAACAAATATTCTTGACAATAATCTTGAATCTCGGTGGTCAGTTGAAACCGTTGGCTCATGGATTCAAGCTGATCTTGGTGTCAATAATGTTATTTGTAGTGTAGATATTGCTTGGTATAAGGGAGATGCGAGATCACATAACTTTGTAATATCTGTTTCGACTGATGGAAATCGTTATACAAATGTATATGAAGGTACTAGCAGCGGAAAAACTCTATCATCGGAAAGATATACTTTTAAAGAAATAACAGCAAGATACATAAAAATTACATTGAATGGAAATAATGAAAAAGGTAACGAAAACTGGGGAGCCATTACTGAAATTGATGTTAACGGATCTGTGGCCACCGAAAAAAAGGTACTCCCGTCAAATATTGTGATAGTAACGATAGGAGGTACCTATGAACCCAGCAGCAATTATTTTACTTTGCGTAACGAGGAACTAAAGTTGGATCCTAACAAACTTGAAGGAACTATCGGCATATATAATTCTACAACCAACAAGATAATTGAAGAATATGATTTGGCTTTCGTCAACGTTCAACTAACAGATCTCTCCAGAACATTAACTATTACCACATCGTTAGACCATCCAACAATATCCGGTAGCGTAAATTCTACATTGAACTTCATATCTTCTGTTGACTTTCAAAAGGGTGGCAATTATAGCACTAATACAAGAACAACAGCAAACGGCGGGAACATGCTGACAGCAAAGATAGATAGTAAAATATATGATACTAAAGGAACGTCAGTAGGCAATATTTTTATCAGTCCATAAGGTTACAGCGTTGAAAGGATGCAGTACTTGGCTAGAATTTAGGCCTTACAACTATTATATTTAATATTTTCGAATTTGTAGAATCTGAAAACTGATTCATATTGAAGGACCAAACTTTGCACAATTGTTTTTGATCTTGTTATAATAAGATGTATATTCAATCAGGATCATATATCTATAATGTTTAAACCAGCTTACGGATATAAATTGTATTAAATAGAACTGTCAGAATGTTATGCTTTTGTGTTAACTAATAAATAATTTATAATTATATTAAATATCGTATTGAACGCAAACAACAAAGAATGTTACAACACGACAAAAAGATGCTGGACATTATTGTCAATCAGGTTTTAATTTTATTCTCTGTCTAGTTATTTGTAAAGATCAGCAGGACCTATGATGTTTTCGATGCTATTTTCTCCTCATCACTATCATCAAAATAACCTGATGGCGTTGGGATAATAGAAGGAGCAAAATCATTACCTCCTGATTGTGTCGCTGAGATGCCTGTGACATTTACACTATAATATTTTGTCATATTAGGAGGATTATTGATACATGTTAATTTGGAAGTAAGTTCATTTACTCCTTCTTTAATGATCTGATAAGCTTCACTGTATGTAAATTTCCATGTTGAATAATCACTAATTCCTCCAGGACCTGTTGCGGTAGCATTTTGCATAGGCTTTATGTCATTCAAGTCTACAGAAACTTGGCAATCAGTAGTTGCATTATCTGTAGATGTTCCTGAAATGGTAAGCTGGCCAACCGGAACTTGTTGGCCTTGTTTAGGAGACGTAATTGTAATACCTCCTTCATCTGTCCTTTGTTGAGCAAGTACACTATTAATGCTAGCAACAGAAAGGACTAGCCCGTAAGATAATAGCAGCACTAAGGTCAGTTTGACTTGTAATTTTAAGTATACAAGTACTCTCATATGAGAGGTTTGATAATTCGCTTTATAACAATAGAAGGTTGATTAATTAGACTAATTATAATAATCTTTATCTTTCTTTTCATCCAATACCATCTTTAAATACAAAAGGAAATCTGGTCTTTAGCAATGCCGTAGCCTCCAACAGTTTTTCTCCTTTTGCATTCTATCCTACTATGATAGACTAGAATATTATTTCTAATTAAAATTCTACATAGACCATAAAAAATTTAACTACAGCCACTGAATACATAGGTTGTTATAAGATGTGGATTATTGACTCATCCAAATAATAATGGATAAAAGATTCTTTTTATCCTAATTCCTTTTGAACCCTAATCTTCCTAATATGACATGAGTAAATGCAATATTGTAATAATAGATAAATTCTCTATATTGGTTTATGTTTCTGAAACGAAATACTTATAATCATTTCAATACGACCAAATTGAGAAATTTCGTTTAAATTTGTTTTTTATAAATTTAATTACTTCCTCACATGAATCAAAATAAAAGAAATTATTATTACTGTTCTCTTTATCATCCTTGTGATTGCATAACTGGAGCACAAAGATACCGGAAGCATTCTTGTTGATAAAGAGTCTAATATTTTGGGTCTTATTCTCTATTCTTAATCCTTCATCTATATCCAAAGACAATAATTTACGTATTAAATCTCTTGTCTTAACCTTACTACAATGAGTCACGGTTTAAAATCATTTTACCAGGATATATTCTGATAGCACATATTAATGCTCAAGGCTATTTCAAAAACAGATTTAAAGAATTTACTTTTATCAGATACTTGCATAGAAAAATGTCGCTGCTGCCCATCATTATATGATTAACCCAGATATCTTATATGATGTCATACGTAGTACATCATGAGTGCATATGAGAATATCCGAACAGCAGATATTGTAGCTGAAGCATTAATCGATTGGAAAGTAGATGTTATTTTCGGCTTGCCAGGAGATGGCATAAATGGATTCATAGAAGCATTAAGGAGGCGGCAAGACAAAATTAAGTTTATTCTTGTAAGACATGAAGAGTCTGCAGCATTTATGGCATGTGCTTATGCCAAATATACAGGAAAACTAGGTGCCTGTGTTGCAACTTCAGGACCGGGTGCAATACATCTTTTAACTGGATTATACGATGCTAAATCCGATAATGCGCCTGTTATCGCGATAACAGGAAGCACTTATTCTGATATGATAGGTTCTGGTTATCAGCAAGATGTTAACCTTTCACAATTATTTTCAGATGTAGCCGTATATAATAATATGATTAACGCCCCAGAACAAGCTGAAATGACTGTCGATATTGCATGTAGAACTGCATTATCACAGAGAGGAGTTAGCCACTTAACGATTCCAATAGATGTGCAAGAAAGAAAACTAGAGAATAACTACTCAAAGCACAAAGTGGCAGGGCATACATCTGATTCTTTTGCTTCTCCTGCATTTTTGCCAGATCGACGCTGGCTAGAACAAGCTGCGGCAATCATCAATGCTGGTAACAATATTGTACTCCTTGTAGGCCAAGGAGCATTAAATGCTGGTGAAGAAGTAAGCGCAATTGCAGAGAAATTGGGCGCTCCAGTTGTCAAAGCATTACTAGGAAAAGCAGTTATTCCAGACGATCATCCTAACAGTGTTGGAGGTCTTGGACTATTAGGAACCGAGCCTGCTAGCGACGCAATGAGCGAGGCTGACACTTTACTAATGGTTGGTACATCATTTCCCTATATTGATTATCTTCCCAAACCAGGACAAGCCAGAGGTATTCAAATTGATATAAAGCCTGAAAGAATAGGATTACGTTATCCTATTGAAGTAGGTCTTGTTGGAGATTCAAAATCAATACTTTCTGCATTGCTTCCTTTATTACGTAAGAGAGGTAATCAAAATTTTCTACTATCAAAGCAGCAAGCAATGAAAAAATGGCTTGTGCTGCTTAAAGAACAAAGCAGTAGAACTGACAAACCTATCAAACCCCAAGTTATTGCTGACGCTGTCTCCAACGAACTAAATGATGATGCCATAGTTTCGGTAGATAGTGGCACCAATACGGTATGGGCGGCGCGCCATATCAACATTAGAAAAGGAATGAAGTTTTCTGTATCTGGAACTCTTGCATCAATGGCTTGCGGCCTACCGTATGCAATAGCAGCTCAAATTGCATATCCAGAAAGACAATGTATAGCATTTGTTGGTGATGGAGGCTTTACAATGCTGATGGGAGAATTTGCTACAGCAGTACAATATAATCTTCCAATAAAAGTGATAATCATTAAAAATAACACATTGGGAATGATTCGATGGGAGCAAATGGGATTCCTTGGGAATCCTGAATTTGGAGTTGAATTTACACCAATAGATTTTACAAAATTTTCTGAAGCCTGTGGTGGTAAAGGTTATACTATCAAGGAACCTGGCGAAGTAAAATCAATAATGCGCACAGCAATGTCAGAGAAGAAGCCAACAATAATTGAAGCATATGTAGATCCTTTTGAACCACCTATGCCACCAAAAGTAGATCCAGAATATATTCAAAATATGACCGAATCATTCGCAAAGGGACAGCCATATGCTGGAAGGATTGGACTAACTATGTATAGAAATCAGGTACATAAAGCATTAAGAAATGTACATTCGCATCAATAAGTACAAATTATATAGAATATTGCGCAAATATATCCATATAGTAGTGAATGAAATTATATATCAAGTAATTTAGATAGAATATGAGATAATCTTGCTCCTCCGGAGGTTAGTGAAGGATATCATTAGTGCTTTCCAAAGAGCATATTCTTACCGACAAAGAAGTTTAGTGAATTGTTGTTGTTGTCTTCCAAAGAAGGGGGAGAAACCGTTAAAAATGCATTAAGTAATTGTGACAGAAATTAGGTAATATATAAACAATAGAGCTGAGCTTTTTTTGCAACTCACACCTAATCTTGGCTAAATTATTATAATCAGATTATAAACTCGTCATTTGGATAAGTAGAGTCCTAACAATGGAATAATTATTAGAAACAAAGACCATGTTGGTTCTATAGAATACTATTAAATCCACTTGCAATAAAATGAATGTATAAATTACATTCTAACTTTAAACGGAATATCATTTGAAAAAAGCTAATTACGGGGTGGTATTATCAGGAGGAATCTGTACGTATTTAATGGTAGTACATCTTGCTATTTCTATAGGTGTAGCTTTTCAGATTAGTGGTTCTAATTGGGATATCGTATGGCATGGAATTCGAAATGTAGAGAGCTTTTTCACTCCCCCTCACTTAGTAATTTATTTGGGTGTAGCACTAGCAATTGGCAGCATAATATTAGGTATAATTATGTCTATTTTATTTGAGCATAAAAACGGCTTGAAGAGCATTTCGCTATCTTCGTTACGTAGATGGTTAATAATAATACCTTTTTCTCTTAAATTAGCTGTTATCGGTAGCTTGCTTCAATTGACTGCAGGTCCGTTTGATTTCTGGTGGCACAATCAATTTGGATTTGACGGGCTATTAAGTCCCCCTCATTCTGTATTAGCAACAGGAATGCTTATGGTAGCTTTGGGTGCATTAATAGGTGTATACAGACTAAAGCGAGATAATAATAAGTCAGTCTTTTCAAAACTATGCCTTATTGTTGCTTTTGCTGTATTTTTGATGGTTGCAGTAGGCATGGTCTTAATGTTTACTCTTCCATTTTCAAAAGGCCAATACTTTGATTTTAATCCTAATCCTCTCGCTGCTGCTGTTACTGCTTCAATACTTATACCATCCCTCTTAGGTGTTTGTTTATTATCAGCTGTAAGAGTCAGTTATACGCCGTTTATGATTACTTCTATAACTGCGACTATAATGCTAATACAGTCAACTACCACAATTATATCCAATTCATATTTTGTAGGAGTCTTTCCCTTCTATCTTTTGAATATATTTCCAGCAATGCTCGCTGATATCATACTCCAATATCGCAAAGGTGAAGGTATTACTATGCTTCCTCCATCAAATACTACTTTAAAGAGGTGTATGGTTGCTTCACTTATCGTTCCGTTGTTCTTTACTACTCTCTTCTTTCCATGGTCTGTAGATGTTTATGGTGGATTTTTTAAACCCTCAAATAATATAAGAACTGAGATATTTTTTATCCAACTTCTGATGCCAGTAATTGTTCCAATTGTGATTCCATTAGCGGCTGTTTCAGCTAGTGCAGGAGAATACATTATATGGAAACTTTTGAGTGCAAAGAATTAATCGAACTTTTCTAGATTAGAAATTAATTATCCGTTTTATTATATAATACCATTATTGTTTAAAATAAGAGAACGTCTTTTTATCAAAGACAGCTTGAAAAGTTAAAGATCAGTGTCTACTAAATAATATATGTACAAGACAACACAATTGCTATAGTTAGTCTAATACATAATGTTGTAGTATAAAATTTTTTACTGCTCTACATATAATTAAATAGAAATGAAAGTACGGATAAAACTATGTGGTGGATATCATCAAAGAGTGTTGTATATCCCAAGCTCCAAAACTTAAAGTAGACATATCACAATTTATATAAAAATTGTTTAAGAGAGATTAACAAAAATTTATCAGCTTCTACCAAAACTGCTTTATATAGAATAGAATAAGAAAATTCTATTTCATTTGTTAACTATTTGACGAAGCCAAATCAAATGAGGGAAATCTAAAAGTAGACTTTTCTAATTCTAATATCGGTACGTATATCGATTGAGCATCAGTACCTATACTATCGATAAAGCTAAATTTACCAGTCAATCGCTTTAACTCTATGACTTTCTTATTTGGCTTTTCGTTTTGCACAATATAATGAATTATTACTCCTCCTATCATTCCAGTCTGGATGAATAGTATCTCTTGATTATTGTAATTGATATGATAAAGCATAGGCATGTAGCTGAACACCGATTGAGATGAAGAGAGTATAACTTTTAGTATATCTTCCAAGGTTTTATATTTCATATAGGAGGTAAACCAATCACTTTGTGACATTGTAATTAAAATTGAATTAGATATATTAGAATTTTTGTTTCAGTATACTACCTTCAGCTTTAATTGGATTTTCATCAATTTCCACGAGCATCTTCTGCTCAACAATAATTAGTCTTTCCGTAACAAGTATAAAATCAGTTTTTTGTGCAATCCTATTA
>JBKPPX010000418.1:0-5186 GCA_046733815.1 Thermoproteota archaeon
GCCTATATGAGTCTGTGAACTCTTATCTATGCTTCTGATATCAATCTGTGGTAATGGTATTTCTAATTCGCTTACTACCTGTCTAATTTGTTGTCTTTCAGCAGGAACAAGTATCCTGACTTTTACGCCATTTTGAACTACTTCTCTGAACAAATGCATAGCACCTATGCGGACCTGGCGGCGAAATGCGTTAAGTGATGGGTATATTCTTAGAACTTCGTATTTTGCTGCTTTTACTAAATTATGTGCCAGTTCTACTGCTTTTCTTGGAGTTTCAATAATCTCTATTCTGGCAGGTTCGATCCCTTGCTCAAGCTCTCTTATTCTATCTGCAGCGTCAGTACCATTTCTCCATAATTCTTCAAAAATAGAAGAAAAATGCTTTAGGTATAAAGGCTCATTACTAATTAGAAGACTTTGTACTACTCTACCACCTTCCATCTTTTCTATTGTTACTGCAATTTCTTTATCTGAAATACCAAAACTCATTGGTGGTAGATTTTTGACATGTTTAACTTCAATGCCATAATCTAAGTATATCTTGGCTATGTCTATAGCATTGTGATTATCTATATTAGTAACATATCTTAAACCCTTATGTTCTCCTTTCTTTTGTTTATCTAATAGTTTTTTCTTTATGTCAAAGAAATACTTATGACTATATTGCATTCCACCAGAAGTCAAGCAAGTTGCTAGTTCATTTGAGTTAGCAGTAAGACGAGAAATCTCCTTCACAATTTCATCTGAATTGTCTATTATCCTAGTTTCATAATGTAATCTTGCTGCTGATAACGATGATGATGATGTTCCTTCTTCGATTTCTTTAATTCTTTGGTTTGCAGGTACTGCTCTGTTCCAGAAGCTATCAAATACATATCTCTGGTGCTCTACTATTTCTTTGACATTGCTATAGATAATCTGTGATGCTGGCTTTCCTTTCTCATGGGACGTAGCAGGAGCAAGATAGGCTGATTCACTTATGTAGAAGTTTCCTTTCATTCCGTCTAGATGACGGAGCTCATATACCATTGTTGTTAGCAGCTGTTTGCAATAAGAAATGTTATCTTTTGTAATTTCAGTAACATACCTGAGTTTCACACCTCTTTTTTTTGCATTAAGAAAGGCATTCTTCAGAGCTAAAAAATCAACAGCTAACGATGGTCTTGTGTAGTCTACACAAGCATCAATTTTATTATTTGTTTGGGATAAAAATTGCAATACTATATTTATTACATTATCGATACCATACACTACTTCAGTTCTTTCTTTTGTATTTTTGGTAGGAGAAAATGACGAGGGGGAGGAGGAAGTTACCAATAGTGTATTCAACTATATCTATACTAGAGTGGCTATATAAACAAAATATACTAAAATAATGGCCTTGTTCTTCTAACACATCATTCCAACGTATATTTTTTACAACACAAGTAAGGGTATAATTACCTGTTATTGTCCTCATGATTACTAATGGGTAGACTAAAACTAAATGTAGCTCCTCTATTATCAGGATTATTCTCAGCCCATATTTTGCCACCATGGGCTTCTACTATGCTTTTGGATATAAACAAACCCAATCCAGTACCTTGAAAAGATTTTGTAACAAACTTTGAGAATAGTTGTGGCAGTATTTCTGCATCTATTCCAGTACCTGTATCCTTTAGAATAACAACTACTTGATTATCTTTCTCTTCTGTAATAACAGATATAGTTCCTTCTTTGGTGAATTTGATAGCATTACCTATTAAGTTTGAAATAACTTGAATGATTCTTCCTCTATCTGCTTCTACAAATATATTATCTTTGTTATTAGGATCATACAATAATTTTACCTGTACGTTATTTTTTTCAATATAATTTCTATAACCATCTATAATATTTAGTATCAATTCATTTAGATTAAACCTTTCTTTGTTTAATTTTAGTGACTGACTTTCTATTTTTGTAACATCTAGTATGTCATCTGTAAGTCGTTGTAATCTTTTTGCATTTCTTGTGATGGTATCTAATAATTGACGTTGCTCGGCATCTTTTATTTTAGCGTGAAGAACTTCAGACAAACCAAGTATTGGTTGGATAGGAGTTCGTAACTCATGGGCTGCCACATTAATAAATTCATCTTTCATCTTTTGTATCTCTTTTAGTCTTTCATATTCTCTTAGTTTTTCATATTGAATATGCTCATTCCAAAGTAGTTCAAAAAATACTTTGGAGGAATCTATACCAACTTTACTGTTTGAGTATACAACAAATCCAATAGCTTCTGAAAAGTCTTCAGCTCTTGGTTCTTTAAGCTCAAATCTCATAAACCTTGAACTATCTACTATAAATAGTCCGGAATGAGAACCTTCGCTGTTAAGAATCCTAATATCAGGTGCCTTCTCCAAAATTTTGCTTATTACGTGTGAATTCTCTACAGTTAATGGACAGATAATTCTGATTGTTGCACCTTTCATTGCCCCTGTTTTGGCCGATGCTTCTATCAGATAATTAATAATCCCTAATTTATCTGACCTAATTAAGGCTTGGCTATTTGCAAAGAGTAATAGAGCTTCCTTCTCTATTGACTTTGCAAGATCAATAAACACGTTCTTTGCTTTTTCATTATCGGTGATAATTTCATAAAATTCTGATTCTATTCCCTCTTCAATTTCTCTTATTTTTTCATTTGCAACTATTGATTTATTCCAAATATTATCAAAAATGTAGTGCTGCTGTTCTATGACTTCTCTCACATTGCTATAGATAGCCTGTTGGTGAGGTTCATTTAAAGTTATAGAGCCTAAGTATTTCGTTTCATTTAGTACAAAGTTAGCTTCAATTTGATCTGAATGACGAAGATCATCAACTAATTTCATTAGCTCTTTACAATGTTGGATATTTTCTTTTGTAACTTCAATGATATATCTTTGTCTTATGCCTTTATTTTTAGAAACAATAATTGCCTTTCTTATTGGTTCAAATGAAAATACCAATGATGGAAATTTAGAATTTCCACAAATGTCTATTCTGTGTTCTGCATCATAAAAAACATCTACTATCGCATTTATTACTTGAGCACGATGCAATATTTTGGTGTTTTCTATGGCTTTATGGAATAGCAAATTCCAAAATAATATTACTCTAAATCCTTTATAAATTATCTTTAATACGCATTAAATATTTCCCTTCTAGGGGGAAAATTACAATAAATTCAAAATCAATTGGCACTATATATAATTTATATGCTTATTAACCTCTTGATGCCAAGAGATGCAATACTCTTTAGCCGCGTTACCGAAACATCCACCTTAGGAAATTCTTGTATCCCACACGTCGCGCATTAGCCAACTCTCTTCATTTATTAGCTCGCCAGAGTCTCCTCTATTTTTGATCCAATATTGTAATTCATTTTATGATTGTACTCATATATACGTGAAAATTACTCATGATCATCATCTCCAGCATAAACAATTATTTTGACTACAACTATTTGCCCTCTCCCCTATAGGACATATATCTCCCCAATGCAGATAATACCATGGGGTCCCAAAGGGATTTGAGTCCTGCTTGCAGATGTGTTCAGTATATTTTTGTTTATATGTCATTGAAACACAATTGGCTGCATAAAACCTAAAAAGCGTAAATTGGTCCAAGGGTCTCCGTGACGATATCGATTCGATAATAGGATTCTAGATTAGACTGGTAAGCCTAAAATTAAAGGTTTTCTCATTAATCTTTCGCTATCAGGAATCAAATCATAATTAACATAATAAAGATGGTTCTGTTTAGACTATATTGGCTTTATCGAAGATCTAAAACAGCTTGCCCTAAATTAAAATGGGTCTTTTAAAAAATAAATTAGGAGTAATATTTTAGTATGATTCCTATCAAAATCATTGAGGATGAGATTGCAGTTTAACATTCTTTTTAAGAATGTTTTTGATAGATCAGTTTTCTTACTATCTATACCATTGGTACTGTCGGCGTTTACTCATCTTTGGAATCCTATTGGATTTCCTGATATTTTCTATGATGAAGGGATTTATATGCAAAGATCCATGCGTGTGTTAGAAGGCCTTGGACCACAGGAATCATCACACCGTTATGACCATCCCTACTTTGGACAAATCTTCTTGGCAGGTGCATTAGGAATTGTTGGTTATCCTGATTCATTGAATCTTGCTGATACCGGAGGTGATGTACTGCATTCAATAGAGACACTTTATCTTGTTCCAAGAGTTTTGATGGGATTACTCGCAATAGCTGATACTTTTCTTATTTACAAGATAACTCAGCGTCGCTACCATAACAGAAATGTTGCACTAGTTGCAGCTATTCTCTTTGCAGTAGTGCCATATGGCTGGCTTTTTAGAAGAATATTCTTGGAAACAATTCAAGTGCCTTTCCTTCTAACATCAATACTGTTAGCAGTTTACGTAAGAGATTTAAAGATAGAAAAAAAGGACAACAGCAACAGCAACAATATTTCCAGATACAAAACTATTGCTATGGTTTTACTTTCTGGTACATTTTTAGGATTGTCAATCTTTACAAAAGTTCCGGTCTTTACAATGATTCCACTAGTAGGGTTTCTAATCTATACTAATAGTAATGATAATACTAATAGTAGTAGTAATAATACTAATGTCCATAGGAGGATAAGACTAAGAAATCTTGGACTATGGTTTATCCCTGTTATTTTAATACCACTAATTTGGCCTGCTCATGCCATGATTATTGGAGAATTTGATCAATGGAAACACGGCGTGTTATGGCAAACTTCAGAACGACCAAGTAGGCCACTAATTGCTACAATAAAGACCTTTTTTGAAATGGATCCTGTCTTGGCTGTGCTTAGTATGGCTGGCTTGATTTTTGCAGCAGTAAAAAGAGATTTCTTTCTTTTGTTATGGGTTATTCCATTTCTCATATTTCTCTATGCTATAGATTATGTATCTTCATTTCACTTGATTCCACTAGTTCCTGCATTCTGTATTGCAGCATCTAGATTTCTTGTAGAGATAACAGCTAAAATTAAAATTATCAAGAAATATAAGGTCCAACAAATACTGCCATTCGCTATAATTTCAGGAATTATAGTTTTTGGATTGGTATCTACTACGATGTTAATTACAACTAATGTGAATTCAACTGTGTATAAAGCATTGGCTGTAATTGTTCAAAAGCTACCAAATAGAGATGATACT
>JBKPPX010000419.1:0-8453 GCA_046733815.1 Thermoproteota archaeon
TTAAGAATTCATTAGATAAATTAGATGAATTCAATTATGTGGTAGAAGCAATCATTGCATCAGAAAATTATCCAGATCTTGTAGGCGCATATTGGAAAGGTTCATTGACACCAAAATCGACCTCTGATACTCAGCAAACTAATAAAATAATTAACTACAGAGGCATAAGTATATATCGAATTCAAAATGGAAAAATGGTAGAAACTTGGCATGTAGTTGATGGTTGGCCAGCAAATCTGTAAATTTATGTAAGTTGAAATTCTACAGTTATGTCAACTACCCTCACGAACTATGGAATTGTCGGTTAATGATAATCGTAATCTTCCATGAACTAATAAGTATCAGAAAAATACCTGGACTCCAATGGAATATAATTTGCTTATCTTCCAACTCGAGTGGAGATACTTAACAATGAGTGTACATATGGACTTGGCATACCTCCCAATAAAAGAAGCCTAAATTAGGCTCCTTTTGTTAATGTAAGCAAAAGTGAAGATGGTGGACATAGTGGAGGTTCTTTTACTATTAAAAAGCGGGGTGAAGGTACATAAAAAATAGATAACATGAATGGATACTTTGGAAGAGACTACTGACAATTCTTTAGATAATATATATCCATAATTGTGGAAGTAAAACTCTAAAATCCTTCATTATGACGTTGACTATTACTCTGGATGTTCTATTGCTAATAATGATGATCCTTTTATTATAAATTCTATGCAGTATAGAAAAAGATGAAGATGAGGAGAAAGAAAAAAAGGAGAAAAAAGAATCTACTCCAGTTTCAGAATTTAAAATAGATTTCTCGTTTAGAAGGGAAGTGTTTTTCATTATAGCAGGGGCTATTATGGGGGCTATAGCTTATGTTCTTCCTATAACAGTCTTTGCAGTTCAGGAAGGATCTTCATACTATCTAACGTGGATAGTATTTGGTCATATTGCTGGAGTTTATTCTCCTATTATCTCAGTCATAATTGCAGGATTTATGCTCCATTTTCTTACTGCAACATGTATCGGTATAATAGCAGGGCTATTTCTATACAAGACCAATATCCTAAACATAAGCAAACCATCAAATGGGTTGAAATACGGACTCTTTGTAGGATCTTTAGTATTTGTTATCTTTGCCATACCAGTTCAGGAATTTGTATTAGGGCCTGAATTTGCACGCACAGTTGATAGAAGCAGCAGCAGTACAACAACAACAACTAATACATCACCTTCTTCTGCAATGGAAAGTTCTCAACCAATGGTTAGTAAACCTTCAATATCTTCAATTCAAACTATAATCATTCAATTAAGAGCCATAGCAAACTCTCTTATAATTAATCTAGCTTTCGGAATTACACTTGGATTATTTTCATCACTTCTCTCAATAAAATTTGGTGCTAGATACAGGTGTCACAAATGTGATATTTCCTTCTCAAGGGTTGATTCTCTGCAACACCATCTTGAGCTTATACATGGTAGTAAACCAATTTATCCAAAAAGGATCCTTATTCTAGGAGGAGGATTTGCAGGCGTTGAAGTCTTAAGAAGACTGCAGGATAAATTTCAAAATAATGTAGGCGTTGACATTACGATGGTGAGCAAGGATAACTACTTTCTTTTCACTCCAATGTTACACGAAGTAGCATCTGGAATGATAGAAACTAGGCATATTGTAACTCCTATTAGAGCTTTTTGCAACAGAGCTAAATTTTATGTCGCTATAGTATCCTCTATAGATTTAAAGAACAGACAAGTGATTATTGAATCTCCTACTACAACTATTACTACTAGCAGTGATACTACAATGAGTGAAGAACATGCTGATCCATTATTAGTGTCTGAAGTAAAAAAAGAAAGAGCACAGTTATCCTATGATTATCTTGTCATAGCTTTAGGAAGTGAAACTAAATTCTTTGGTATGGCAGATATTGAGAAACATGCATTTACTATAAAGAGTTGGAATGACGCAATAACCATAAGAAATCATGTCATACATAAGCTAGAACAGGCAGAACTGTTGCTATTAAGACAAGAGCCTTATGATCATGATAATAATAATGATAATGATAATAATATAAACTCATATGAAAAAAATAAAACAGAAACTCTCTTGACTGTTGTAATTGTAGGAGGAGGATTTGCAGGAGTTGAGACTGCTGGAGAATTAAATGATTTTTTACGTGATTCAGTAAAGTACTACTATCATAGTATTGAACCTAAAGATATACGTGTAATAATAATACAATCTGGAAATAGACTTCTTCCTGAGATGAGCGAAGAATTAGCAGGATTTGCTATGCAAAAACTGAGTCAAAGTGGAGTCGAAGTCATTTTGAATACACGCGTTATAGGCGCTACTGCCAATAGTGTGAAATTAAAAGATGGTAGAACCATATCTACAAATACTATAATATGGTCTGGTGGAGTAGCACCTAGCCCCATAACAGAAGCACTTCCTTGTGAATACGACAAAAAGAGTGGACGCGTAGTCGTAAATAAATTCTTAGAAGTTCAAGGATATCCAGGTGTTTTTGCCATTGGAGACTGTGCATTCATAATAGATCCGAACAAAGGAGATCCTTATCCGCCTACAGCACAGCACGCAATAAGGGAAGGAACGGCTGTAGCAAGCAATATAATTTCTATGATAGAAGGAAAACCAGAAAATAAGAAAGTATTTAATTATAAAACCAAGGGAATGATGGCAACTATTGGAAAGAGAAGTGGAGTTGGTAAAATACTAGGAATAGAGGTACAAGGGTTTATAGCATGGTGGATATGGCGCATGTATTATTTAGCTAATCTTCCAACATTGCAAAAGAAGATAAGAGTAATGGCTGATTGGACACTAGATATTTTCTTCAAACGGGATGTAACTATGTTAAAGACTTTTGTAGAAGAAATGGAAGAAGAAGAGCAGAAGGAAAAGAAGGATAATAATCCTTATGCTAACAAAACTCATAAGTAAAAAGACGATAAGACAAAAAATATTATTTAGTCGAATTCCATGTGCTGCTATCATCAAACAGTTTTTTGTGCGTCTTTCTGTTGCTGAATAATAGCCTTTCCTCGTGGAAATAATTCTCTCTTCAATACATCCCATTCAATAGATATTCTTCCTGGTCCTGTCAACAGGAGACTTATAGATATAGCTATTAACAATAAATCCAGTTCATAGCCACCTACAAAGCCTTTGGATATTTTTACGGTAAGTATAGCACCAATCATCTCTATTACAAAAAATGCAGCAGTTATTCTTGTAAGTACACCAGTTAGAAGAAATATCCCTCCAATCACTTCTAGCATACCAATAAGAACTGCAAGCTCAGGTGGAAGGCCTACATTACCAAAGAATCCTTGAGTTCCAGCTATATCAGATAATTTAGGTAAGCCATGTATTATAAAAGCAATACCAGCTAGTATCCTTATTGGAAGAGGACCAAATAGCATTAATCTAGGAGAGCTCATATTTCTACCATCACTAATATTACACTAACAACATTATACTTGCATTATTAATTAAATACATTTCAGTACGGCTACCTGACGACCTTGCCATAGACGTATTATGAAATTGTAATGTTTGATCACGCAGGATATAGGCATAACTTATTGATGCCTGACGATTGGATTATAATTGAATTTAAAAAAGGTTTGCTTTGTCTGCAATAGGATTGCTTGAAAGGCTATTAATTGAATAGACTATAGAGTCACTAAATACCTCCACTGCCTTCACCAGACCATATTTTATACTTAAAATTATTATAAAATCGGTGGAGATATTATATACTATCCAACGATATCTCTACCTTAGAACAAATACCTTCTCCACCATGAATGAAAGGGAACAACAATTGTGGAAGATACTAATGGCATAAGTTTGGAGATATGAATCGCATTCTGTAGTCATCATTATGAGTCATTTGGAGGATTGATAAAGAGATTTTGTATATTTTGTAAACTTGTTAACTTATATGATTTGATTTATGTCTAACTATATGCCAGAGGAAAAAGTTGCAGTCATAACAGGATGCTCAAGTGGTATAGGATTTGAAACATCGCTTATACTGGCAAAAAACGGATTTCATACTTATGCAACAATGCGTAAGTTAGAAGGAGAACCAGAAGAGAAAATAACAAGTATATCCAAAAATGAGAATCTGCCATTACAAGTTATTCAACTAGATGTTAATGATGATAAGTCAGTAGTAAATGCCATTAATAGAATAGTAGAGGAAAAGGGAAGAATTGATGTTGTAATCAATAATGCAGGATATGCATTGGTGGGGGCCTTAGAGGAAACTTCAATGGATGAGATAAAGGCACAGTTTGAAACTAACTTTTTTGGAGCTATAAGAGTAATGCAAGCAGTAATACCTATAATGAGAAAACAGAGAAGTGGCAAGATTGTAAATATAACATCTATGGGTGGAAGAATTGCAATTCCTCTTGATTCAATTTATCATGGAACCAAATTTGCTCTTGAGGGTCTATCTGAATCTATACAATATGAATTAGAACCATTTGGAATTAAAGTTATACTTATAGAACCAGGAGCTGTAGGGTCAAACTTTTGGAAGAATTTGAAGATGGTTGCAAAGACATCAGATCCTAATAATAATTCACCATATAGACAAATAGAAAATAGTATATCAGAAGCTTTAAAACAAATGGTACATAATACAATACATCCATCTGAAGTTGCAAAGGTAATTCTACAAGCAGTTACATCAGATAATCCTGATTTTAGGTATATAGTAGGAAAAGATGCTGCCATGATGTTAGAAGCAAGAAAAAATATGTCAGATAAAGAATTTGTAAACTGGATGAAGAATCAGCTAGGAATCTAAATGAAGAGCATATCCATTTGATAGGTGAGAACCTGTACGTAATAGGGGCCCGCGTAATAATTATCAAATCTAGGTTTAAAGGTAGACTAAAGTCATGTACCTGTAGGGTTGAAGTAGATAAGATAAGAACCTGTATGTAGTTATTAGACAGTATTAGCTATCATTCCAACGATTGATTAACAGATCTATGACATTCAGGTTTTTCATAGTCATTATTAGCAAAAGGTTGAGTCTGAAGTAATAATAGTAGATGGTTCAGTGTAGTATATGAAATAAATTCGTCTTAAATAATCGATTTGAGGAGTATTTTTCAAAGGTAAAAAAATAATAATTTAATAAATAAATATTATTAACATAAAGCAAGACATAGAATGGCAATCAACAAGGAGACAAAGAGCCTTGGTATGCCTTGGGAAAAAGAGTATGGTTACTCCCAGGCGGTGAAAGTTGGGGACACTATCTGGCTATCTGGGCAGGTAAGTCATGATGACAGGGGCAATATCGTCGGTCTCAGAGATATGGAGGCTCAGATGCGGCAGGCATATACCAACATCCAGAAGCTGCTCGCACAGTATGGGGCAACGATAGACAATATAGTAGATGAAGTACTCTTCGTGACAGATATGGATGCGGCCTTCGCAGCTGCAGTCAAGTGTAGGCCAGAGATCTTTTCCGGTACTCCTGTTGTGGCAAGTACCATTGTGCAAATTCAACGTCTTGCGTTCCCTGGGCTCATGATCGAGATTAGGTGTGTAGCCAAGTTGTAGAACCCTCTTTGTAAAGTGAAAGGTAGGTGTGAATAAGTTGGGTCTTATGGCTGGCATAGCTCATGTAATAGTAGCAATCGTGATCATAATAAAAGATGAAATACAAAGAGCAAATGAGGTAACCAGTAAATGAATCATTAAGAATGAACTTTGAATTATATAATTTTGTAATACATGATAATTCAAATAATACTAATATCATCTATGGATCTAACTATCATTCGTTAATGTTGTCAGAAAGACAGCAACAACAACAATCATTTGATGATAGTTATACTGCTTTGATATTAGAAGGGTCTAAATGTCTTTAAAATAGGTTAACAACAGAATTGACAGATTGGAGTATAGCAGCAACTGCAACTATTAGGGAATCATCATTACCGTTACCAACACATGATAACAACAGAAACTAATTCATTAGGTTGACAATATATGTAAGCAGAAGAAGCTAGACACAATCAAACAGAAATTCATAAATTCCAAGATCTTCTTGTTTCGCTGTAATATCCTCCTCCTCAAGTTTGGTATGATAGCATGATGATTAAATTTCGTCTCTTTAAAAGCTTCAATTGTTTCTAGCCTCAATGTTTCCTTTCCATGACATTTTGGACATTATACTCAAATATTAACCACTAGAGAGTGATTGTATGTATGCGTGTATGATATATGTATATGTGTTATGCAGTAATTGTGAGGATGCTTAGCAAATAAACAAGGAGCAGATCTAGGAACACCTGAATCATCTGTACTGCTGTTATTCTCTATCTTTTAGATTTATCTTGATATTTATGCACATGATAATGCTCAGGATATGCCTCCTCATTTATTTTCTCTACAGATTCTCCTGTAGGCAATGGAGCATTTTTGTCGACATGGAATTTGAATATCTCTGGAAAATCCATATTTAATATTACATTTCTACCCACTGCAATGATGTGAGATTTTGGGATGTCAAACCTATAATTGGACTGACCGAATACTACTATTTTGTCATCTGTTTCTTTCATTACATGACCTACATCGTCTTCGTTCTTGGCTCTAACTCCTTTATTAAATAGGGATTTGGGATACTCTTTTTCATATGCTGCAAGGTCTATGTGGCTTGCAGCCGAGCTCCAAGGGTCTTGACGACTTGTTGGAAGTGGCTCTTTACGACTAACTTTGTATTTTCTGACTATATCATATACTTTGAGGCCAATCAGAACATTAGCACCGACTTGCTGGACTTCAGAAATTGGTATGTCAAATCTCTCATCTCCTCCTCCAAATACTATAATCTTGTCAGGAGTTTCTCTTACAACATATCCTATATCAGGAGAATCAAGAGCTTTTACACCTCTATTGAAATACTTGCCTGACGTCATTATACATCTTTTTTATAACTGAGATGCTAATATACTTTTTAAATTCATTAATCGTATTCATAGAATTAAGATCAAGATCGCAGATATACGTTTGCATAAACTCGGTGGAGGTGCTTTTCAAAGAGGGTAAGATCTAAAGACCCCTAATGTGTAGGAGCCAGGAATTTCCAGTCTGCAAAGTCCCCTTTTCGGTAAGATGATGTGGAACGTATATGACTTTTATTCCAGAAGATCTTGCTGCGGATATATATTTTTCAGGTTTTCGATCAGGTTAACGCCTTTGACGGTTTCTTTCGTTAGAGACCATAGTTTACCACCCTCTGATAAAAGAATCATTGAATGGATCAACAACCAGTATTGCCGTGTTTTCTGAAGAATAATTTTCACCATAACTACCACCTATGCAATGCTGCCTTGTGTTGCATTTAGAATTAATTCGGCAATCTGATTCAAGCCGTTAGTATCGAACTCAAATATATGTACCTTTTCTGTTCGTCTTTTGAATCGTGTATAAACCATGAAATAAGTCTTTGACCTTTTATATATTCACATGAAATTGAACTCTTACATTTTTGTCTGAATATCATGAGCTGCTCTTAGAACAACTTCTGAGAGTGCTGGATGAATATGAATTGCTCTTGTAATATTATCAATTATATCAAGACCTCGAATTTTGTAGGGGCGTGCCATATAACTTACAAGTTAGATCTCTCCTCGTCTTCATCAGTTAGTACAGCTGCGATAGAGCGAAAGATAGTTTACCCTAGGAGATAGTATTGGGTGGTCTGGCTGTCAACGGAAAGCTAATTATGATTGGCGCATCTGATGAACCGCTTGAATTGTCTCCGAATTTTTTCCTCTTTGGACATAGATCAGTAGTGGGCTGACTGGCCGGATCTTCTATTGATGGAGAAGATATGCTCTCTTTTAGTGCATCTTCGGATGTTGTGTTGTGTTCCAGTATTTATTTTGGGTGATATTTTTTCGTACTTACCAATAAGTTCTTTAGCTCTTTCCATATTCTATATAATTTTTCCTGTTTGTTAAGTCAATACCATTCTTTTTTGCATATTGAAACAAATACAGACAGTTCTTCTTGGTTTAGTCGATAAATAGTAATATTAATAGAAGTTAAAACAAGATGTGGTAGATAATGGCTAAAATTGCGTTAATAGTTGGATCAGTTAGACGAGATCGTCAAGGTATCAAAGTTGCACACTGGATGGAGGAGAAATTGAAGAATCGTAACCATGTTGTATTTTTCATTGATCCACTTGAGCTTGATCTGCCTTTACTTGATAGAATGTACAAAGAGATGGTGGACCCTTCAGAGAAGTTGAGAGACCTTAGGGACAAAATTAATGATGCAGATGGCTACGTTTCTATAACTCCGGAATACAATCATAGTACATCAGCTGCAATGAAAAATACACTAGATTATTTTTTAGAGGAATATTATTTTAAACCTTCTGCTATTGTCT
>JBKPPX010000420.1:0-9497 GCA_046733815.1 Thermoproteota archaeon
TATTCTTCAAAATATCGATTATTTTCTTTATTTCTCGGTCACAAAATAGGAGATTTAATGGATATGATAGTGATCAGGTACTTTATAATACCATTTTTTATTAATCTTAAGCGAATTGCTATAATTTCTTTTTTTCTGTAATGTAGTATTCCTGATTAGATTGAGAATTAGGTCTTATTATTCTCTTTATTTGATACTTGAAATATCGTATAATTTTGCTAGCTATCAATTTCCAAATAGTACACATATTTCCTTTGTAGCCTATGGATTTGTCTCTAATAATCATCATAACGCCTGCAATAAATCCAAGATTTCCTAATATAATTAGTAAAACACCTGTGAACATATCTCCTAAAGCACTTAAATTAGGATTTTCATTCTCATCGAATAGTGATAGATATCCAAGAATTGTATCAGTTTTTATCTGTTCAGATCCTTCATTTGTAATTATTAAATCATATTTTCCTTTAATTTGGGGTTTGAAATTTGAAACCAAGTCATCACTAAAAATGGATCTTGAAACAATTAAACCATTTCGATCTTTAACTATTGTACTTATAGGAACATGGGAGGGATCGGCTTTTATAACAATAGACATTATAGGTCCTGTCTCAGTTATATTAACTGATGAAACTTGTGATTCTCCAGCATTAATTACGTGATTAGCTGCAATTATATCCTGAGTGAGAAAAGGTCGTGTTGCATCTATACCTGATATTATGGTAAGAAGAACGCCTATAGTTATTATAGCGGAACTTAGAATTATTACAATATGCCCGCGTGTCACCATAGACTTATCATGATATAGCGATACAATCTTTTATTAGGCCAGTTGTTAATTACTTTTAGTTATAACACTAACCTTTTATTACTATTTGTTATCTCTATTCATCAGATATTAGTGTAACCCTAGTCTATAAAAGTTGCAGAAGCGATTCAGTGTATATATTCATTAAAAATAAAGTCATGTATTATTCAAATGCAGACCATTTCATAGGATAAACATAAGTCATCAGAGTAAATAAAATTTTATCTATTATGCAGATACGAAACATAATGCAGACTATCGATTTAGAAAAATTAGTATTAGAGTCAGGGAAGCAATTAACGACGTTCATTCCATAAAACCTGCAACTAACGCTAATATAGATATAATATTCTAACTACAATGATATAAACCTCATATTATAGCATAATTAAAGATTGATAAGCAAGCAAAATTCTTTATGTACGACATATTATATTGACAGAAAACCCAGTCAGACATATTGATACTCTTAGAGAGATGGAAAATCTAAAACGAGAATATGAGATACGCTGTAGTCATTATGAGCTTGAATATTCTTCAAAGGATAAGATCATCAATTGTACTATTTGTAGAAAAAATTGGTACTTTGTTGAAAACCGCAGCTATTCAAAGACCAAAGAAATCTATACAGCTGAGAAAGATTAGTTAAAAATCATCCAAATACACGAACGTCATTTGTCATATTTGGGTACTCATTATTTCAAAGATAGATTATTAAAAAGGTAGATAGAAAAATCTTCAAAAAAATAGCAATTTATTATTATTGGTCATAATTATAGACTATAACATTATTGTTTTAGTATTTTGCTATTCTATCATATTCATCGCTCTATTATTCAATTATAGAGTAAGATCTAGTACTGGTAGTCCATTAGATCGTCTGAAATTGATTAGAAGTAGTAGCAATTGTTATTATTTCAATTACTAAACTGGTAAATCCAAAGTGATAATATCAATATGTTATTTATTTAATGCCAGCTACAAAATCAGTACAAAATAAAGTATTATGATGCATTAATTTATATGAATTTTTACAATTGCAATTTTTTATGCATATAAATTTTCTTCATTTTGTTAAGTCCCCATACCAATATCATTATAATCACAATTGCAATAGACGCTTGCATTAAAGATACAATGAACCTATCTAATCCATTTCTAAATAAAACAAAATCTATGGGAGCTACAAAATTTATCAGAAAAGCTGTGATCGCCAGTATCATTGTCCACATTACTGTAATAAATCCCAAAAGTCCTAAAAGCCTCATCTATTTACTCCTAACAAGAAATGATATTGTATAAAAATAGAAATGAATGCTAATGATGAAGAAAATAGTGCCAACTTAAATATATAATGACCAATTTCTTTTTCTGAAAGAGGACCATTTGCTAGTATTAGCCTTACTAGGGTTATAGGTGCATTCTTTTCTTTTGATGCTGCTAATTTAAAATCAGTCCTCATAATAGTAGGTCGCTCTCTAACTTGTCTATGTTCGACAATTTTCTTAACGCTGGAAAGAAAGAGAAATGAATTCATTACAGCCGGCAGGAGAGCAATAACTCCTATAATTTCAGAGTTACCTGCAATTGCAACTGCCCCATACATGGAGCCCATTACTAAAGTACCCGAGTCACCTACAAATATCTTGCTTGGAAATTTATGATACCCATACAATGCAATTGTTCCAAACAGCAAAGGAAGTGCGGCGAGAAATACTTCATTGTCACCAAATACAGCTATACTCACTAAAAGCGGTATAATTGTAATAATTACAAATCCAGTAACGACACCGTTTAGAACGTCGATTGAGTTAATAGTATTGCCAACAATTGGAATGATCGCTAGTATAAGCGGTATATATAAAAGTGGAATGAACACATTTCCAAATATAAGATTTAAGTGGGTTCCATGAGCTTCAAAAATAATCAGCGGCATTGCAGCTGCTATCAGTACAACAGGTTTGAACCAACCTGGCAAAACTTTTCTATCATCTATAAATCCTATTATGAATGCGATTACAGTTGTCAGCATTATCGCCATAATTGTCATATTCAATGTTAACAAGTAAAGAATAATCTCAGATGCTGCGATCCCGCCAAGCAATACAGGACCAGCTGGTCTAGGAACAGTAGGTCGTCCGGGCTTATGATAATCTTGTACCACACTACCTTGTGCTATTAATGAACTTATCATTTTAGGAGTTGCAATTAATGTAACTAAGAATGAGATAGCCGAAGCGATCACTCCATATATTAGAATATTATTTCCAAAAGATATATCTATCATTTGTTAATACCAAATATATAATGCAGATTTATATAATTCCATAGTATAATGTTGCTTCTAAAGACATGATATTATACCACATTATATTAAGAATGCAATGATTGATAATAGTTAAAATTCGATCTTGAGTGATCTTGATCTATGTCTTTTACAAGCATATTATACAATCTATTGAAGAGTATATTGATGTGCTAAGCATCTATTATAAAAAATCATCATATTTCTATCAGTTTGATATACGATTTGTTTTCTATGATATATTGAATTATTAGACATATGATTAGTTATATCGTTTCACTGGAATCTATCTATACCTATTTCTGTGTCTTCAATTGCTCTTTTAATTTAGCTGCAACTGTTGGTCCGATTTTCGAAATTTCCGCAAGTTTTGAATCCGATACTTTCGCAAGTTTTCTGGTATCTGTAAGGCCAGCATCATACAACGCTCGAGCTCGCACTCTGCCAATTCCTTCAAGAGCAACAATCGGAATCAATTCTTCTCTTACACCATATTTTATTCGTGACCTAAGATTGTGTATTTCTATGAGCAAATCTTCTCGTTTAAGCAATTTTGCAACTTCATATAATGAATAGGTTAGCCAGCTACCATTCTCCATCATTCTATGCATATCTCCAGGTTCGACTCCAACCTTATCGCTTATCATCCTGTCACTAGTTTCATCAATCCATTCATTTAGCGCCAATAGACTCCTTGAGCAATCGTATTCAGTTATTGGATAAAAGAGTTCATTGCTACGGCACTGAATTAATGAACTTAATTCCTCAAAATCCTTTTTCCTCAATGATAGTTTTGGATAGAAATCTGCACTGGTGGTAATCATATGAAGAAAACCTAAGGTGTGACTTTTATTGTCGCCATTATTTCTTCTTGTCGCTGAACGATCGGAAGAGCCTATTGCTTTTCTAAATTGTACTGCAGTTAAAGGATCAATATATAGTAATGTTGCTTTTTTTCCAAAGTCTGTAGCGATATACCTGTCATTTTTACCTTTTATTAAATACTCTTCTTCAAGATAACTTAAAGCAGCATCAACTTTGAAAACTACAGTATTTTTCTGATAATTCCTTGCAAATAATGTGCTTTCGAACAGATGATAAATTTCATTTTTTTTTATTCCAGGTACTCTTGCAATGGTACTAAGAAGATGAACCCTTATTGCTCTGTCGTTCATCAGCTGCGAGCGTAGAGGCTCAGGGCGACCTAGAATATATTGATTATACAGATCCTCTGCATTAACTCCTGATTCCGCAACTAGTATTGCTTCTCCAAAGGTGTCATATTGTGGTCTACCTGCTCGACCGGAAAGTTGTTTATATTCTAAAACACTGATGGGACTATTTATCCCATATTCAGCATCATAGCGTAAAATACTTGCCAGAATTATGCGCCTTGCAGGCAAGTTAACGCCTGCAGCCAGTGTAGGAGTGGCTGTTAATATCTTAATTATCCCTTTTTTGAATGACTCTTCTACAATTGCTCTACTTGAGGGTCCTAACCCTGCATGATGGAATCCTACACCTTTAGATATTAGATGGGAAAGATTCCTTGTGAGTTCAGTATCGTCGCCTTTGCTGAGGATCTGAGAGGATAGCTCAAATGCCCTCTGCTGAGCAGATCTATCGAGACTCCTATAAACTGCTTCTGCCGCCTTAGAGGCAAGAGAAAAAGCACGTTTTCGGGTGTCTGCGAAAATTAAAGCCTGTCCACCATTCTTTAGAGAATCAACTGCAATATCTATTGCAGCGGAGGTAACACCAACAGAAGTTAGAATTTTGAATCTACTGCCATCATTCATCCGAATATTTCCATCCTCGTAGACTCCTTCTATCAACTTTGTTGGTCTCCAATTACTTTCAATTAATTCACATCCAAGCCAGTTGGCAATATCGTCAGAATTTGCAACTGTTGCACTTAATGCAAGAATCTGTGATTGCGGATACAGTTGACGTATATTGGTTAGTATCATCTCCAAAGTAGGGCCGCGTTCTCGCTCTCCAATTAAATGAACTTCATCAGCCACAAAAAGTCCTACATCAGAAATCCATTCAGCCCCATGTCGCATAAGTGAATCCATTTTTTCATTTGTTAAAATAACAACATCTGCGTCCTCTACTTCCTTTCCGGACGAGTCATAGTCGCTGCTGGTAACTTTGACTCTCGTTTTTATGCCAGTAATATCTAAATCCTCAAGGGCATGGAAATCATGGTATTTTTCAGTAGCTAATGCCCTTAGTGGAGTAAGATAAATAACCTTTAGACCTTTTTCGATTGTTTTTATTGCAGCCATCATTGCGATTAGTGTTTTACCACTTGCAGTAGGAGTCGTAACAAGCAAGTTCTTGCCTTCTAGAAGACCTTTTGCTAGAGCAAGTTCCTGTGGAGGATAAAGAGAAGAGTATCCTAGTAAACTGAGCAAGCTCTTTACTTTGGCGTCTGTTATTATTATTGTCATGCCTTCAGCATACAGATAAAAAGTTACTTATTTAATTGGTATTAAATCTTATCTTGCCTATTATATATTGATACAATATCATCGAAATTCAAAAGAAAAGATTGCTTTTTTTGAATGAGCTTAATTTAACTTTATTCTACAACAGATGCTAGGTTTAACTACATTATATAATTTGATCTTCTTTAATATTCTATGAAATTAGTATACAGATACCAGGTTTTATTCTCTTGTCTAGAATTCTACTAAGATCAAATGCAGAAATATATGCTGGTCTTGTATATACGCATTAACAACTATGGTAGTAATCTGATCTTTAGATGCTTATTTTTTTAACTATAATATACATCTTTGGTAATTTTTTCGTCCTAGCATTCTCACTTAATTTCTATTCCAATAAGCATTTCTTCACGCGTATATATTTACTACAGGAGTATATCTTGCTGCTATGACAATATCTTTGACTGGTTTAAACTTAAATCCATAATGGAGAAAAATCCTTTGAAATTGAGTTATATTATTATACTCTTTTATTCACTTCTTATGCTTAAGAAAAAATACTAAATGAGTGGTCAAGAATATCTTTCACAGTATTTGTTATGGATTGGTATTTCGTTAGGCATAGTGTTTGCCGTGTTATCATATATACCCTTTCCTTTTTCCATACCATTCGCTATAGCATCTTTCTTCATAGTCATTTTTTATTTAAGAAAAAAAGTGATAAAAAGAATTAACAGTAAAGCAAGAATGTTTGATGGAAGCAATAATAATAATAATCAATCTTTAAACTATTATTGTATGGCGTGTGGTGTAAAACATAATGAAGCTGCTTGTCCTAAATGTGGTTCGAAGGCCAAAAGAGTTGGATAATTCACTATAATAATACAAATCTGCTTCTCAAATACCATAGTAAAGATGCAAAAAGCAAATAGAGCCTTTATTCGAAGGATTAACCTTGTGAGGACAGTATACATTTTAGCAAGTTTTCTAACTATATATTAAGACACTATTGATAGCTCTTGAAACATATGATTCATAATGATTCCTCAATTTAGTATGTTAACGTCTTTCATATTAATATTGCATACTGATAAATAATATTACGAATATCAATTTGACTTATACATGCTTTTTAACTAAAGATTGCCCTATAACTCTAAAGTTCTGAAATTATCATTCTAGGCTTACTGAGTGTGTGGAAATAAGTATACTACATATAAATACAAAAGAAAAAACTAGATTAAATTTTCCATTTCCAACAATCATGCCTTGGCATAAAAGATAGGTGAAAAGCATCTATATTTCAGTGAGAGAGGAGATTATTACAAATAATCCTTTGTATATCTTGGCTCCATATAAAAAACAAATGGTATGAGAACTTGTTTAATAACTCATGATACTATTTAAAGGAATATAAAAGATGCTTTCTAATGTAAAAGTAAGATGTTTCGCCAGTAAAGAGGGTTGTATAGATGGATCACTTTGTTAAGATGACAAAACAAAATCTAAATTCATATGATAATATACTAGTGTAGTCATACACCACTAGAGCGCATCCTTTGAAGCCTTGTTTCTTTATCGCTAATGTAAGAATATTAGGTCTGTGCAAGATTTTTTATTCATTGTTATTGTTGGTCGGTTTTTATCGTCGGCAATTTTTCTTGTTGTCTATTATTATGGTTGCTTAATGGTATGCTAAATGTAAATCTGGCTCCTCTTTTCATATCATAAGCATAGTTTTCACCTTTAATCTTTCCACCATGTGCTTCTATAATGCTTTTTGATATAAATAATCCCAGTCCAGTGCCCCCAGTAGGGGATTCTGTAGCAAATTTTGAAAACAGCCTTGGTAGAATTTCTGGAGATATCCCAGTACCAGTATCCTCTATGACAATAACAGCTTCTTTTTCTTGTTGGCTATCACTTTTTTCTTCTTTCATTTTCTTTTTAGAAGTAATAGATATTGTACCCTCTTTGGTAAATTTAATAGCATTATCTAAAAGATTGGAAATGACTTGAGTCAATCTGGATTTATCTGCCCCTACAAAAATAGGAATATTATTATTATCATCATCATTTGTCTTTTCAAGTTTATGTATTATTCGTACATTAGCATTGCTAATTTGGTCTCTATAATCTTCTACAATATCTGATATCAACTGATTCAAATTAAATTGTTGTTTGCTTAGTTTTAGTGTTTGGCTCTCGATTCTTGTCACATCCAATATATCATTAGTAAGTCTCTGAAGTCTAATAGCATTTCTTTTTATTCTATGTATTATTTCCTCTTGTTTCTCAGGATGTGTTTGTAATAAATCAGAATATCCTAGAATAGCCTGAGTGGGTGTCTTCATCTCATGACTTGCTACGTTGATAAACTCTTTCTGCATCTTACCGTGAACTTGTAGTTGTTCATTTGCTAAAGCAAGATGTTGATTTGATAATGAAAGTTGCTTATTTGTCTCTTCCAATTGTTCTGTTCTTTTCTTTACCTCTTTATTGAGCATATTATTCCATTTTATAAGCAATATTATTAACACTAGAACTGCAGCAGTAGTACCAGCAATTAATGAAAACATCTTTAATCTTTCTGTGAAGAGAACCTCATTGATATGCGAATAGATCATTGAAGTAGGTGTAATTATAAAGACAAAATATGTAGGTTCTCCTTGTAGAAACATCGTATATCCTGTATTCAATCTTTCACCGCTTCCAAAGTCATATACTGCATAACCTCCTAATAATTGGCCTGCAAAAACTTTGCGGTAATACTCATTTTGAATATCACTATAATTAAAGAATTTCTGAACCTCATTATCAAAAAAGCTCTTTCCTAGAAATTGCGTTCTAGGAGTAGCTATGTAATTCGCATTACTATCATAAGCTACCAAGAACTTTGAATTAACATCGTAAACATTCGCATAACGTGCGAAGAAATCTACTGTAGGTATTTCAACGCCCACCATTCCAATATATTGACCATTTTCTCTATTTATTATTGGAAAGGTCAATGCAATCTTGTACACACCGTCAATTCCTTCAAAACCATCTGAAAATACACTACTTAAGGTATTTCTTGTCTGTTGTACATAATCTCTAAATGAAATATCTATATTTACAAAGCTTCTTTGTCCTTCTGCTACTTTGTTATACGTTATTATATCGTCTTTATCAGCAAGGAAAAGTCCATCAACTTTGGTAATAGTATTGATTTGATCAAATCTCTCACTCATTAACTTTTCAACTCTATCACCATATAATTCTCCTTGCTGCAAATAAGTAGAGTCTGATAATCCTTGAAGAATAGACATAATCCAGTGAAGAT
Organism: Thermoproteota archaeon; assembly: GCA_046733815.1. GTDB lineage: Archaea > Thermoproteota > Nitrososphaeria > Nitrososphaerales > Nitrososphaeraceae > JAJNBK01. The sequence goes on from JBKPPX010000420.1 coordinate 8,892, forward strand.
CAGAGCTAATATGTTGCCCCATAGCTTTTGTAGATTCTATCTGACGATCTCTCTGCTGTACAAATAGACTATTCTTAACATTTTCTTCAGTAATATTTTGTAGATAAAAGAACAAACCATATGAAATTACGATTATTAAAATTGTTGAGACAATACCTATTCCTTTTATACGTCCAGAAAACAGACTATTGTTAATGCGTCCTTTTTTCTCCGTCCGCTGCAATATAAAAATTAATTGAATTACATATGTTAAATCTTTTCTTAATAGAAGTTAACAAAAGCATATAGTGTGTTTAATGACATAATACTCCTCATGATATCTCTGACACAATAATCTTTTCATTGAGTATATCTTGTGTCAATTGATTTAGCTTCACCTTTATATCTTCAGGTACTTTATTCTCTAAGCCATGGAATGGCGCTAGATAGACAATACCATTCCCTGCGGCGCCTTTACCTACTTCTAGTCCAGGCTTAAATATTTCTCCTGTGAAATTGCCGGCTTGAACCATTTTAACAGCTTGGTCATATGCCTTATCTACATCCAAGACAAATGAGGTCAAAACAGTGTCTGGTGCTAGTTTGTTTTGATCTGATACTGCGCCA
>JBKPPX010000421.1:0-2736 GCA_046733815.1 Thermoproteota archaeon
TCACAGGCCTATTGGCGGTGACAGGGTAATAGTCCACAGGGTGGCAGACATTAAAGATTTTGTTATCAATTCTCAAGAAGTGAGAATGATTAGGACTAAGGGAGATGCCAATCCCTCTTCTATCCCAGGAGTAGATTATCCTATCACAGAAAAAGATTATATTGGAAAGGTCGCGTTCGTAATCCCAGGCCTTGGATTAATAACGAGGGCAATAAGTCCTCCAGTTAACTATATTATCATAGCTGCAATCTTGGCAATACTATTATTAAGTCACATATTAAGAAAAAAGGATAATCAACCATCCAATCCAGCTCAAAGAGGAGGAGGCGAAGATGGTCCATCACCACCTGCTGGAAGTCCTTTTTAGATTCAAATTCTTAACAAGATACCTTAATTATAATATTACTGCAAGATCTGCCACAACAAATATTACAACAACTCAAATTTAGAATATAGTTCAAGAAATTAAAGTTAATGAGCGGATTTTTTTTATCATATATCATTCGTATTCCTGCCAGTCTTTTAATTGGTGATGATGAAAGGTCTGCATAGAGATTTTGAAAGGAGGCTTGAGTGTTTGGCTCCTCATGAGCCCTACAAATAGCGTTCGATATTTTAAACAGCAGAAGATAATGCAAAAGCTCATCTAAAGCATTAGATAATGGAAAGAGAATTATTATTGCTATCATTGAACGTGACAGGACTTTAGCCTCTAGGAACAATTATTCTATGGCGAATTTGACAATGAACAAAGTAGGAGGGACCTCAGCAAAAGTACTTGGTAAACAGGTAATGTATAATCCATAATGATACCTGGTTTCCTCCTGAGTTCGCAGTGTATTCGGCTATTTCATCGTGTGTGATGATGAAATTTAAGAATATTGCATTTGTTTTAAACCCCACGTAGCCATCACACGCTACAAACAAAATTAAGGAATTTAATTTCTATCAATTATCCTGAGATATTGAGATATCAAACCGACTAACCATAATCCATTATATTCCGACATTATTTACATAGATTGTATTAAATTCTTTATCTAACTCATTTGGATCTTAGAACATTTTTTATCGAGATGTTACTCAAATTACATCGTATTTATCTTTTTTACTATTGTCAACACATCCTCATCCATTAGGACGTGATCCAGACCAACCTTCTGACCATTGAATTTTGCACTATTTCCCCAAATCTGTGCAAACTTAAAATCTTTTATCATATTACGATGAAGTTTATTGCAGATATCTGCGACGGTACTACCGCTTCTGATTATCATTGGTTCTTTGTAGTCTGTTTCTCCTCTCTTTGGACGCAAGTATATCCTGATGAAATCCAGTTTGTCATATATTGCTTCCTTCAGAGCATCAATGTTGATATTTGCATCTGCAGAAATCGGAATAAAATCATTTCCAAGCTTAGACTGAATCTCTCTTACAAATGCTGGATTGACAAGATCTATTTTATTCAATACAATCAAGGAACTCACATAAATCCTGTTACCATTTAAAACATCGATTAATTGATCCTCAGTTAAGTCTGTTTCTCTTATTGTTATACGACCATTGTGTATACCTGATACACGCAAAATTTCCTTTATAAAATTCTGCGTTAATTTGGTCTGAACGAGTATATTTACAGAAACTCCCCCGATAGAAGTCTTTTCAATTATTACTTGTGGAGACTTTTGATCAATCTTAATTCCAATTTGGGCTAATTCATTCTTTAAAATCTTCAAATGATGTGGTTGAAAAACATCCAAAATTATCAGAACAAGATCGGCATTCCTTGCCACAGAGAGTACTCTTTTGCCTATTCCCCTTCCAGCTGCTGCGCCTTCTATAATGCCTGGAAGGTCTAAAATTTGAATCTTTGCACCACGATAATCCATAATCCCTGGTACGGCCGTCAGAGTTGTAAATTGATAAGAAGCAACTCTAGATTTAGCATTTGTCAATGTATTTAAAAGAGTCGATTTCCCAACACTTGGCAGTCCTATGAGAACCACTGTCGCGTCGCCTGTTTTTCTGACGTCAAAACCTGCATTTTCACTACCGGTTGAGACTGTTCTTCCATGGGTATTTTCCTCCATTTCACGTCTTAGACGAGCCATTTTTGCTTTGAGTAAACCAATATGAAATTCGGTAGCTTTGTTGATCTGGGTTTTATGGATCTCATCTTCGATGGCCTTTATTTTTTCAGGAATTCCCATTTAAGGAGAGCTATAGAACGGTTGAGATATTTACCTTTTCATAGCGTAACTATTTAGAATAATACATCGCACCATAAAATTCCAAATAGGTAAGAGTTGTCAATTAAATCATTTTATTTTCCTATCAATACTTCTATCTAAAACGTGACTCGTAGAATCACCATGCTTTTATAATCTATCATCTACTATTCACATGTTATTTATGAGAAACCAAAGAAGAATTGGGGAAGCTATTATGATAGCCTGTGGCATTGGTTTGGCTCTAGGTGCATCTATATTAGGAATCAATTTTTTGTCATATGGAGGCTTAGCCGTTGCAGGATTAGGAATAGTTTCAGCGCTTTGGCGCTAGCTCTTTCTATAGCTAGATGAGATTAGAATTCTAATGATAAATAATAAAAGCAGATAGGTTAAAATCAAAAATTAATTAAGTCAATCGTTATTGGTATGGCTCTTGCTCTTGTTAAAAGAATTATAACGAATTAATTCTAGCTGTGTTTACTTCTCCCATTAACAGTGTAGGAAC
>JBKPPX010000422.1:0-10927 GCA_046733815.1 Thermoproteota archaeon
GTCTAGTCTAGTCTACTTACTAGGAGTAGGAGCTGTGCCTTTATCGCTGCGACTTCTTTGAGCAAATTATTTGAAACAACTGGCTGCTGTTTTGGTTGTTCTTTGATTGCTGATTGCTCTGGCTGCTGTTTATGGCATACATGTAATGTGACACCATCCAGTTCATACTTTTCCCATCTCTTTTTGGAGTTTGGACCCACATTGTCAATCTTGGAAATTCTAATAGGTTTGTGACATGTCAGACAATCATACTGCCTATCTAAAACCTGTGCCATCCTATTATGACTCACCTCCTTCTTCTTTATTCTCAGTTTTTTCTTCAGCTGCCTGCTTTAGCCCCGCGTCGAACCCCTTAGCCCAACCGTCTTGGCTGCCTGCATGGTAGCCATCTGCAAATCCTTTCTCGTATGCTTCAGATTCCTTTACGTCAGTCGTGTACCGCTTGCTTAAGTCATCCCTTTGCTTATTCTCATTATCTGCTAACTGGTGGATGTAGAGATCCAGCTCAGTTGGAGACCTTGTTGTTATCATAGTGTTTATATCGTTTATCTTGTTTATATGGTTTATCCTATTAACAATGTTTATATTCTTACGTTTACAGCATATATACTATTTATGGAAGTTAACACACAAGTCAGAAAAAAATCAGGTCAGCAGTTAAAAGAGCGGTTCCAGGAAGGTGACAAGTCTGAAATCGTGGCTAAATTAATCCGTGTCAGCGATGCAACCTATAAGAAATTTCAAAAAGCACAACGACCACGTGAAACTTACGGAGACGTGGCTGACCGTGCTATAGATGCATTGCTTGAGAAGGAAGGGATTTCGCCAGAAGATGACTAGTGACAACGATGACAGCAGGATAGCACGTTGTGAATGGTGTAAGGAGCGACCTGGTAATTATGATATGTCGCCGCCAGATGAGTATGCTACGATGATATGCAATCAATGCTTTGAGGAAAATTATACTAGAGATTTCCGAGGCGATGAGGAAACACATGATTATAACTAAAAAATGCAGTTCCTCCAAATCACTAAAGGCATGGCTTGAAGAACCAGAGACTCATGAGCTATACGATATCACCGCCATTGATTGGGTTGACAGAACAGCAAGGTGTGAGACAAAGCCAATTTCTGTTGGAAAAGAAGAGAGGTTACTCACTAGATGTTAGTCTGCCCACGCCACATCGGTCTTGTTACAAAGTGTAAAATCATCGAAACAGACCTAAAAAAACTTCTTCTTATTAATATAACTGATAGTAAAAACAATGCTTTTTTAAGGATCCATCCAAGCTGAGAGGGTTGATTAGCATTGGCAACATATCAGTTAAAGCCAAGAAATGAACGAGCCAGCAAGGACGATAAAGTATGCAACACCAACATTTCATTTTATGAAAGTCTACTGCGAGACATCGATCAAGTTAGAGGCGACACTAACCGAAGTTTATGGATACGCCGCGCAGCTGTTAGAGAGCTGGAGAGACAACAAAATGAAAGAAATAGGAAATAAACTGCTCGGTGCTGACGGATTGGTCCCCCGAAGCACCAGAGCAGTTGCCATTTTGGATTGTTTATCCAAATGCAGCGAACCCACCTTCGCTTACAGGAGGTCTCGCTGTGAATAGTACAGACTTCAAGCTTTTAAAGAATGTGTCAGCAAGTTCAGAAAAAAGCACCCAGAAGCCATCTAGTCGAATTTTGGTAAAAGCTGTAAGGAGATTGCTGGCTTGACTCAAGAAGAACAGCCATACGAGCCAAAGCTTAGTTTTGTACAACCAAGCGACGACAACAAGCGGATCTTACTCAACGGCGATCCAAAATATTCTATCGAGCTGCCTGCGAGTTTTACAAGGAAAAACGCAAACAAGGAAAAGATGGTTGAGGATGCGATCTTTGGTGGTTGTGAGAATAAAGGTCTAGATTACGTAAGTACAGAGAATGTTAGGAAGTTAGCCAAGGAAGTAGTTGATCAGTCCTATGAAAGGAGCAGAGTTACCAAAAATTATACTGCTCCGCCAGCACATCCTATTATCGTCGATCACTTCAGAAACGATTACTTTGAGTTTTTAATTCATTGTATTCAAAGGACCGTCAAAGAAGAAAACGCGCTTATCAGGCAAATAATGTATACTGTGCTGAGTGGATATACTCAGGACCCCATAAACTTGGGAGTCTTGGCGCCTACCAGTACAGGCAAGAGCTACCCAATTAGACAAAGTGTAGAATATACACCACTTGGCAAAGAGGTTAGAGTTGTCGCCTCTATGACTCCTAAGGTGCTGATAAGAGATCATGGGGTTTTGGTTGACAAGGAAGGCAAGCCAATCGGTAAAGAAGTCAGAAAGCTTAGAAATGCCATCTCTGTTGCAAAAGCAGCGAAGAAGTTCAAAGCGGCAGAGGAATATCAGGAGGAATTGGCTGCACTACTCGATGGCTCAGCCTACATAATTGAGCTAAGCAATACCACATTGATATTCCTAGAGCCGCCGCATCCCGAACTTTGGAATCTGATCAAGCCCATTTTATCACATGATAGTTGGGAGATGGAACACCCATATGTTGAAAAACTTGCAGGTGGCGGACTTGAAGTAAAGCGCGTAATTACTAGGGGATTTCCTGCTTTCATTTTTTGTTCAGCAAAGGATGAATCGAGGTGGGAAATCTGGGTTGAAATAGAGAGCAGGCTTATGACTGCCTCGCCTAACATGGTTAAGACAAAATATCGGGCTGGTAACAGGTTAATAGCACAGAGGAAGGGACTGCCAAGAGGAGTAAAACAACAGGTCATAATTTCCGACACTGAAATGGAGCTAGGTAAGAAATGCTTCCTTTTCCTAAAGCACCTAATCCAACAATACTGTAGCACAACAGATAGCCCTGTATGGATCCCTTATGCGATGCTATTATCCGATATCTTACCAGCCGACAAGGGACAAGACAACAGGATCGCCAACCGCTTCTATACAATGCTAAACATGATAGCGCTCTCAAAGGCTCATCTGCGGCACAAGCTGCTGTTTGACGACGAAGAGCTGATAATTGCGACGCTTGGGGACTTACAAGAGGCTCTGCATGTCATGCAAAACATGACAGGCTTACCGCCGCATAAGTTGAAGTTCTATCAACAATACATTTTGCCCCTATACCATACAAGAAAAGGACCGCTGCAAACAAGGGACATATGCGATTTCTATAACGCTAACAGCCCCAAGGGCACGCCTAAAATGAATTCTAACAATTTACTCAAAAACTACCTTTACGAGCTCGCAAATCATAATTACCTGGAACAAGAACAGGATGACAGCACAAAGGCAGTAAGATACCTATTCACTCCACTTGTGGATATAGAGGAAGAAGAACCAGAACGGTCCACCGTGTCCACTTTAAGCCCAGTGTACCATTATTTACAATTTTCAAGGCTAATTCTTCCAGAAAACCATAAGGGAATCCCTGAAAACTGGCTAAATCGAGACATTTTACAACTTTCCGATCATACACTAACCAAGCGACCTTTAAAAATACTCGATCCAAAAGGCAATGACCTACCCATAGACGATTTTATCAAGCATTACGAGCCAGAAAATGGTCCAAAACTACAAGATTTTTTCAAGGTGCCTAGGTCAGTGTACGACTCGAATTCTGTAAATTCTCCAACATCAGAGCCTCAAAAGGATGGCAGCGACGTAAATATTACAAAAACAGAGGAAAAAGAAAATGAAAAACGGTACACTGAGTCCTTAGTGTACCAGGTTGACGGGTTAATCGATGAGCTAATCAAGGCAGCTATGGGAGACAAGGGCTATTGCAGCGATCAGGATTTTGTCTTTGCCGCACAAATGGCGCCTAACCTGCATTGGACTGAGGACCAAGCTGAGCAGACATTTCAAGCTCTGATACAAGAACACAAGGTTGTAGAGTTCGAACCTGGAAAGTATCGACCGACAGAAAAAGGGGATATCTAGAGGTGCCCTACTACTGAGATGAGCGCCCACGTAGACGAGATTGATTTTAGAGATAGATACGAAGGCGAAAAGGCAATCAGGGATAAAAGGCGAATAATGAAGCTGTATGATCCAGATGAAAAAATAAAGGAACGTGAATCCGCCTCTTATGAAGAGACTCAATGGCGTAGAATAGTAAACACTGTCAAGACCAGACTAGAGGAGCTAAAGCGGGAGATGCATGACGAGTCATTTCGTCCTTCACTTAGAACGCTTTGGTACGATTTGGTGCCAGACCCATTCATAGCAAATAGCCAGTCTAAGGAAATGTACACCAAAGTTGTCGAGCATCTAGTAGAAGCAAGACACAAAAAAATACTGCCGCCAGACGCCTTCATTGACGAGACACGTCCAGATGTGGATGAAGTGTTAGATGAAAATCCTGAATGGTTTGCGTATAGACAAATAAACGCAATAACCAGGGCACATGAATATTACGAACCGCCTAGGTGGCATGACCAGGTCTATCATGTGGAGGTTTGGTGTGAAAAGATGGCTCAAGCATCAATGATTGAGCACATCTTAGAAGACAAACAGCTTTCAATCCAAATCAATCGAGGTCATCCCTCCTACACAATAATGTATGAAGCCTATGAAAGGCTAAAGGAGATACAAGAAAGAACAGGTAAGATGATAATAATTCTGTATCTAGGAGATTGGGACCCAGACGGCGACATAATGGACGAAGAGATAGTCGACTATCTAGACAGATTTAGCAAACGATATGGCAAATTAAGATATGAGTTTGAGCGTATCGCAGTCTTGGCAGAACATGAAACTGCGTTTGGCTTTACACTGCCATCAGCCCCTACAAAGAAGATGGAGTTGAAAAGAAATGGCAAGCCAGACACAGATAGGTATTCAAACAAAGCCAGATTTGTAAAGCGGTATGGCAGACTTGCACAGATAGAGCTAGACGCTCTAACATCAAAACAAGCTCTACCTCATTTCAAAAAGCTGCTGCGCGATGCAGTGGACAAAAAGGTACATGTGTATAAGAATCTAAACGAAACGCTAACAACAGACTATTGGGAGCAGGAAATTTGGGATAAGTTCAAAGACATATACACAGAAGAAACAGCAAAGCAAGAAATTGATAGGCGCATCCAACTTACAGAGTATGGCAAAAAAGAGCTTGAAATATTAAATGACATTGTAGGTAAAGCCCAACAAGCAGGCGATAAGAAGAAGGAACAAGAAGGATGGAAGGCTTACAATGAACTGCTTGACACCTACGATAATAGCGACGAGAGAGTAAAACAACGAGAAGAGCAGAAGCTGCAAGAACAAATCAAACACCATCTAGAAGTCGAAGAGCCGCAAGAGCTGGAAAAGCAACGCCAGAAAATGCGAAAGATGAAAGATGGTCCTGAGAAGAAAAAGGAGTTGTTAGAGCAGAAAGCAAGGTATGAGCTTTCAATAAAGAAGATAGAAGCTGAGGACCTAACAATCGAGTGGGAAGGTAAAGACAAAAAGTTGCAGGAAATGGACAGAGCTTTACATCGATAGCGTAACATACGAACACCTGAAGATTTCTTTAGACATTATCACCGATGGCAGTACTTCAGTTTGGGTTATTACAAACAGAGGCTCAAAGACACAATGGATGAGCTCCAAAGGCTAGGTGGCGGTGACGTCTAGATGTGGGCAGCGCCTATTATTAGAACAATTATAGTGATTCTCAGTACCATTCTTTGTTATGATGTTAAAAGTAACCAAGAAGCTTGGAAATCATACAACATTTGACATATTTTGAATAGTTCATGTTATTCAATCGTGGATATCTCTCATAGATAATGACAAATCTGTCACAAAAACAGAATCAGCAGCAGTATCGACAGCCATCATTAAGACGGCTTAAATTGATGGCTGACATTCGCAGGTTAATTTGTGAAGGTTATAACTACGACTACGTGATGACACAGCTTTCTCTCAACAAAAGAACCTTCTACCGTCTGCTCAATAAAGTCTTTGAACAGGATAGAAAAGCCTTAGAACTTTACAACTACGAGGAATTATTACGTCAGCTGTGTATCTTGCGTGAGCGGTACAATCAGCACTACATGTTATTGCGCTCTATGGCTGAAGATCCTAAAAACAATGTTGCAGACCGCCTAAACACCATCGCGAGCATGCAACAGTTGGCGGACACTCTAATGCGGTTACATAGGGACAGCCCAGCTCTGATAGTTGTACAGCAAAAGAAATTGGAAGGTCTACAGAAAGGCTCGATACATTTCGAAGATATGATAACTCGAGAACGACTAAGACCTGCAGGGGTATGGTTGCCTATGTCACAACAACAAGCAGAACAAGAACAAGTAGAACCAGAAGAACCAGAAGAACCAGAGGAAGAAGAACAAGAACCTGCAAATGGTGATGCAAGAGAAAATGAAGAAGAAGAGAGAAGAGACCACTGGTAACCCTTACAGATACAGAAGCGACATCGATTTCTCTGCATTGGTAGACTCCAATTCATAAGAGGCAATCAATAAGAGAGTAGCTCGGGGTTTGAGAATTCTATGCCTTCAAAAGCGGTAAAGTAAATACAAAAGTTGCGCCTATTCCACTCTTGTTGTTTTCTGCCCAGATCTCACCGCCATGAGCGTTCACTATTTTTTTTGAGATATACAGTCCTAGACCAGTTCCTTTCTCTGATCCAGAAATGAATTTTTGAAATAGCCTCGACACTATTTCGGGATCTATCCCTCGTCCTTGGTCTGAAATGGATACAACTGCCATGGACTTATTGTCTATTACCCTTATTCCTGTTGTTACTGTTATGAGCGCTCTATCTATCTGTGTTGAAAATTTGACCGCATTAGAAAGCAGGTTTGCAATCACTTGAACTATTCGGTTTGCGTCAGCCAATACTACCATTGGACGCTCCTGACTTGGGTGTACTGTCCAGTCATCTGGATATTCCTCTTTGAGGCAAATGATTGCCTTACTGGAATTTTCATTTTTATCAAATTTGCTCTTAATGACTGCTTGAAAGTCCGACACCACACCCTTAACTAATTCATAAAGATCTATTTTTTGCATTGACAGTTGCAACCTGCCACTGTCTATTCGCGTAACATCTAGGATGTCTTCTGCAAGGTTCTCAAGTTTGTGAGCATTTCTAATTATTACGTCAATAAGTTTTCTCTGCATCTGAGGGTCAGTACTACCAACATTAGGCAGCATTTCTGATAGTCCAAGTATTGGCTGTATTGGCGTCCTAAGCTCATGTGCTGCTATGTTAATGAATTCTTTCATCGCTTTATCATTACTTTCTAGTTTGATGTTTGCTGTACGCAGATTCTCCGCAAACTCTGTTATCTTCCAAAGGTTATCAAATATAGTTGCGTATGAGCTAGCAAGTGCTTTGATATTTGAGTAGGTGGCTATGCCTCCAGCAAGGTAAGGATCATTTAAGGTATCGTCTTTTAATTCCCAGCTCATAAACTCATTTCTATCAGAAATCATAATGGTAATTCTTGTATTTAGATCCACATCTGAGAATCTGAGATTAATAGATGGAGATATTTCTTCTCTGATTTTTGGTATTATCTGCTGCTCTTGATTATTTTCTTCAACCTCTGCGGCATCTCGTGCTCCTCCTCTTGGTACCAACAACTTTATCTCAACACCTTTTTCAGAAATTCTTCTGTAAATATCAGCTGCCTCCCCTTGCAGTGCAAAACTGAATGTACGCTCTGTCGCAAATAGAACTAACAGTTCCTTCTGTGTGTTGTTCATTATATCAAAGGCACGACTGATTGATTTCTGTGTGTCTTGGATGATTTCTAATTTTTCTGGTGTCCTGCCTTCTTCGATTTCTTTTATCCTCTGTTCTGCAGGTATTGCTTTATTCCATAAAGTCTCAAAGAAGTATTGCTGCTGATCTACAAACGACTTGACATTACTATATATAAATTCGGTTGGAGGTTGGAACTCGGATAGGTTTGCAGTAGCACCATATTCCTTGCCATCTGCGATTGAAAAATTTCCTTTGACACCATCTAGATGGCGTAATTCAACATGTGTTGCTAACTCTTTACAATGCTCTACATTTTCTTTTGTTATCTCAGTAACAAATCTGTGTCTTACACCCCGTTGACTGAGGTCCCTTATAGCACGCAAATAATGCAGATTTGTAACAAAGATGGATGGAGATTTAGAATTGTGACAATAATCAGATGAGACCTTCGCTCTGGATAGTACCTCCATTGATTTTTTGAATATGTTGTCGCTGCCGTACCAGATCTCCGTTACTTCTGTAGGTATTCCTTCTTCAATTTCTATTATCTTCTTCTCAGCTGGTATTGCTTTATTCCAAAGGGTATCGAAGAAATACTGCTGTTGATCAACAAATGCTTTGACATCACTATACACAAATTCTGTGGGAAGATGGTTTTCCCCTGTATTTGCAATTGCTCCATAAATTTTTCCGTCTATTATTCCCAGTGTTCCTTTTACTCCGTCCAGATGACGCAGATCTAAATAGGTTGAAAGCTGTTTGCAGTACTTCATATTTTCTTTTTTAATTTCAGTAATATACCTCTGTCTTATGCCTCTTTTATGTAGAAACACTATTGTTTGCAGGAATGGCTTGAAGCTAGCTAATATCGATGGGGATTCCGAGCTATGGCAATAGTCTACAGTTTCCTTTGCCTTAGTAATGATCTGCAATTGTCTCTTTACAATTTTATCAGCTCCATGCCAGACCTCAGTTTTACTATTATCAGATTTCTTTGGAATGCGAGCTGTCAACGAATGACATCCCTCCTCCCACATATTACAACAAGAACATTTCTAATAAATTGATCTTGGAAAATATAATTATTCTTAATTATTGTCCCGACTCATCAATTTCCCTACTTTTTCCACAAAATGTGATGAATATTATTTATTGAACGATAAACGAAACAACGTCAACATATGCTCAATTTGGAGGGACACCAATAGGTGAAGCAACAGCCACAACAGGATTATATACTATAACACTTCTTCACCTACTTCTCCTCTTCAGTAAATTCTAGGTCTTCTTCTGCATCATATTTTTCTTCCTGTACAGTCCAATCAATTTTATCATGAATAGTTGAAATTGTATTGCCCTCATCATCATAGTTTACCTTCACAGCTGCAGCCCTTTTTGCTGCCTGTTCCTCTTCAAGCTCTTCTTCAAGTTCTACTTCTGCAGCGACAGCGGCATCCCATAACAGCTGACTTTCTTCTGCGTTGCGCTTCTTTTCATCTTTAATTTTATTTAATCGCCCTTTATTTTGGCTCATAAACTCATCAGCATACTTTTCAAAAATAGCCATCATGTTTTCTTCAAGTTTTTTCATCTGGTATTGCATGCTCTGCTGCTGAGCCTGAATCTGTTCTATTGCAGGAGCATTTTTGAGTTGAGCTTTTGCTTTTTCTAACTCCGCTTGAATCATTGCGTCCTTTGTTATAGTCAGGTTTGGGACAGCTTTCTCAAATTCAGCTTGCATTTCTGCCCAGTCTTCTGGGTCATAAGTCATCATTAGCTTGCTGACTCCATCCTTGGAGTTGCCGCTCTTATGTCCAAGCAGCCTCTCAAGGACAATTGGGTCGACTTTGGCTTGTCTGCACCTTCTCTTGAAAAGTTTGCGATTGCCATGAGTTATCATTACCTTGTGTCTTTTGGTATGGTCGCCATTCTTGTTGACCTCCCTAACTCCAGCTGCAATTGCAGCATTTCTTATAATGCTGCTTATTTGGTTCTCACTTAGCCTCTTTGGGTGCTTGGCAGCTAGAGAATCAGTCCTGTCAAAGTCCTCCCTTATCAAGGGCGCATCTGGGTCAAGGTGTGGCTCATCTGCCTTGAACGATTTTTGAATAACGTTGTCCCCATCATAGCCATCGCAATATTCGTGCATGTGGTCAGCTTTCCCAAATAGCTTGCAGGTTTCACCAAAGCGCATCCTATACTCAAAATACGCATCAATTCTTCTAGCTATTTCGGGAGTGCAAGCAGTTGCATACATTTCAGAACTTCCCCTATAAACCCAAATTTTGTAAATCTTGCCATATCTGGTTTGAAGCGGAATAAGGTCTCCAATCTTGATTGATGGCTCTGCTCCTCTTCTAACGCCAGAGCCTCTCATAAGCCCCATCACTACTTTGCCTCGGATATCGAGCTTGTCCTCTATTGCAATCACTTCTTCTGGGTAGTATTCTCTGTCGTGTGTTTTCTTTACATGCTCAGGTCTGTAAGATCTGACCAGTTTCCAGTCAATCCCTTTAACGCCATTAACCCAGTAAAATTTCTGCAGAGGGTTGATGTAGTTATCAATGGCACTGGCACCACGACCCTCCTTCTTTTTGTCGATTACAAATTGGATTATTCTGTCCTGAATAGTCTGAACGTCATTGCCACCATAAAGCAACCAATCATACCTGTAAATAATATTAGAATATTTCTCCCTACTACTAGTTTTCTTCTTCTTCTTAATTTGCTTTCTCTCCCCTTCCACTCCGTCTAGTAGTAGCTGTAGCTGCGGATGTTGCTGTTCCTCCTCCTCTTCCTCTTCTTCTACTTCTCCCTCTTTTTTTTCTTCATAGAGATGCCAGTGTCTCATATAGCCATTGATATAATCAAGTGAATTAACCCGAGTTACGCTTGACTTTATAGTCTGCAGGAACCTTTCGACAAGCTGCTTATTCTTTTCAAAGGTGGCGGAGCGATTATTGTTATTGTTATTGTTGCTATCGCCACTGCTGCTGGTGGTACTGCTGCTAGCTTGCAATTGTGAACGTCTCAGGTAATGAATAACTTGCTATTTACTATTCGTATGTAATTCAAATGTTTTATTTTAAGTTCTAGGCTTTTGACAAGTTGGTCATGACATATTTGGCAAGAATATCTGTCTCAATGTTAACACGGTCACCTCTACGCTTCATGCCAAGGGTCG
>JBKPPX010000423.1:0-4696 GCA_046733815.1 Thermoproteota archaeon
GTACTACAACGCCGTCGATTAGAAAAATATATCTCAGTTTTGTGGTTTTTAATAAAAAGTAGCATAATAAAAGTAGCTGATACAAACCTTGCTTTGAGGAATGGCTGGATCCATTTGAATCCTGATTTTAATATTTCGTTGTTACTGAATATCAGTTCTTCCCATTAGTGTCCCTTTATATTATATTTGATTAAAAAGAGACACAATTGCTCGAGTAGTTATAAATCGAATCGGTAACACTATCATTATGAATTATGTTTCCCTTTAAAATAATCATTAATGGTTTTATTCTTTATAAAACATATCTAGCGCATATGGTATTGATGACGACTTAAGATTTGATATCGGGCACTGAATCAATGGTATCTTTTTTAATGGCTATATCTAAGAAACAATTGCATAATGGCTAAATATTGCTTTGTTGTTTTAATGGAATTAGGATTAGCAGTCTTTGATGACAATAATAATCTAATAAAATCAGTTAAATTTAGCAATCCTGTAAACACCTTTCGGTCAGTGAAGGGTGGAAGCAAACTTCCTGAGATTATTCAGCTTATGGATATATTGAATCCTTATGATGATATATTGGTTAACGATCCTAGTCTAGCTTTTCATTTCAGACAGGCAGGATTAAATAGTCATACAATGCCACAAGAAAAACAAGACGAGTTTCAGAACAATAAACCTGCGCTTTTGGTATCTTCAAAATTCGCAGACAATGAAACACAGGCGATGGAATTATTAAGAAATTTTGCTATCGAGTTATCATCAAGTAGGGTAAAAGAAACATCCGAAAGACTTGATCTTCATATTATACAATCAATCAATGCACTAGATGAATTGGATAAAATAATTAATACTATCGGTGCTAGAATGCGTGAATGGTATGGGCTACATTTTCCAGAATTAGATAATTTAATCCAAAGCCTTACAGCATTTGCAGAAATAGTAAGCAAAAGTGGTATCCGTGCAAATCTAACCGAAGAGATTTTAGAGAATGCGGGTATACAGAATAAAAAGAGTGAGATAATAATGGATGCTGCTAAACGAAGTAAGGGAGGAGATATTGCTCCGGAAAATCTTGTCATAGTTAAAAAACTTGCTGAAGAAGTCATTTCTCAGTCGGAATTACGTCGAATATTATCAGAACATATTGAAGTATCGATGGATAATGTTGCTCCCAATGTTAAGGAATTGCTTACCGCCACTGTGGGCGCTAGGATTATTGCAAAGGCAGGAAGTTTAAACAAGTTAGCATTTCTGCCTTCCAGTACCATTCAAGTCTTAGGAGCTGAAAAGGCTTTGTTTAGGTCATTGAAGACAGGTGCACGCCCGCCGAAACATGGGATATTATTCCAACATCCTTTGATTCACTCTTCGCCGCGTTGGCAGCGTGGCAAGATAGCAAGAGCGATAGCCTCTAAAGTTGCAATAGCCGCAAGGATCGATTTATATCGTCACAATGGAAAAGATTCATCTGTCTCTAATAAGTTAAAAATGCGGATAGAAGAAATTCAACAAAAGTATAAGGAACCGGTGCCGGAGAATAAAAGGGACAGAAAATATAGAGAACATCAACAACGACAGCATCAATTTTCTTTTGTTAAAAAAGACAGGCATAATAAAAATAAACATAGAAAGAACGATCGTAAGAGGTTTGGAAAGCGACGATATTAGACTCAAAATTACAAGATAGTTGGAGGACTCTCAGTTTTTCAAATATCTTTTTTGTGCTTGAAGACTAAGGTGTCAAAGGTACCAGTAATATAACAAAAGAAGATGATCATAAGCATATGAGTCATAATAAGAGTGATAGTAAGAATGATGGACATAATAATAATAATAAGGACATTTCGATCGCTAAAGACCATTCGCAGATTTCTGCAATAGAATGGATCAAAGTTGCTGGAGAGAAGCACATATCGACATTAAATCTTATTGAAGGCAACAATGTTTACGGCGAAAAATTAGTCAAATATAATGGAGAGGAATATCGAATATGGGATCCTTTCAGAAGCAAGCTTGCTGGAGCTTTGAGAAAGGGGTTAAAGCAATTGCCTCTAATGCATGGGACAAAGGTGTTATATTTGGGGGCTTCTACTGGTACTACAGTCAGCCACATTTCAGATATTATTGGACTCAAAGGGATGGTATTTGCAGTTGAACCTGCTGTCAGAGTGGCAAGAGAACTAATTGAAAATGTCGCCTCAAAAAGAAGAAATGTTATTCCTATTCTAGAAGACGCAAGAAAACCTCAATCATATTTTTCAATTTTTGGTAAGGTAGATGTAGTATATTCTGACATAGCCCAGCCTGATCAGACTGAAATCGCCATAGCAAATTGTCTTACATATCTAAGGCCGAAAGGTGCAATGCTTATAGTCATTAAAACACGCAGCATCGATGTAACGATGGATCCCAAGTCGGTTGTTGCACAAGAAGCAAAAAAAATAGAAAGAGCAGGATTTCAGATCGAACAAATAATAGATCTGGAACCATTTGATAAGGATCACGCCATGATCTATGCCCTTTATTATCCAAAGTGAATTACTTTGTCTGAGCTATTTTGGTAAAGTATTGTCCTTAATGGTCTCCAAGATTTTCTTGCAAAACTTGGCGCATTTTTATATTTTTTTACCCATTTTCTAATGAAATACATTGTTTTTTCATCCGAAGGATATCCACTTCCTATGGTATGATATATCCTCCTAATTGCCTGGATCTCATTGTCTCTCACTATTTTAGCAATAATTGATGCCGCAGATACTACTAAATTTAATTGATCGGCGTGGTGCATGGAATACAGTATTGTATTGCATGAAACCAAACGACATCTAATACATTCTTTGTATCGTTCATGATTAACGTCACAGCAATCAACATAGACTTCATCCACATGAAGATTATTAATAACTGCAGCCATTGCTTCGGCTTCCAACTTGTTAAGATTATTCATAAAAACATTATCATCTATTTCATCACTGTCAATTTTGTATATGCAGAGTGAATCTGCTAAATCTATTATATTAAAGAACATAGATTCACGTAATTTCTTTGTTAGCTTTTTAGAGTCCTTAACACCGATTTTAGACAATTCTGATATCTTTGAATCCCTAACAGATATTCCTGCTATTATCAATGGACCTATAATAGATCCACGTCCTGCTTCATCAACACCTCCTATTAGAATATCTTTAGAGCACTGCAATAATATTTGATCCTTTTCGGTACTATGTGATTATAATGTATATATTTTACGTTAAGACAGAATGCAAATAATTCTTATTATCCGATCTATTGTTGTAGATTTGCAAAGAATAGTTTATTGTTATGATTAGCGAAGAATTCCTGGAAACTGTAGAGGGACATACCAGATTATTAGTTCCGGCTGCATCCTTGAATAATAAGGTTCCACCAAAGACACCAGCTTTTTTTAATCCAGCTGCTAAATTCAACAGAGATATCTCTGTATTAATTTATAGAACCTTCAGTTCAGAATGTAAAGGGCACATCAAATCGTTTGCAGATGCCTTCAGTGGTATAGGAGCAAGAGCATTGAGAGTAGCAGTAGAAGTGCCAGGAATAGAAAATATATATCTTAATGACATTAACATTCTAGCAATTGAGGCCGCAAAAAAGGCCGCAGAGTTAAATGGAGTTACAAAAAGATGTCACTACTCTATTGATGAGGTTTGTAAATTTCTAACACAATATTCAACAATAAATAATGACGAAAGGTTCTCTATAATTGATCTGGATCCTTTCGGAACGCCGGCACCTTTCGTAGATTGTGTCCTGAGATCTATCCATGATGGAGGATTGATTTCTATCACTGCAACAGACACAACAGTATTATGTGGTGTTTATCCTATTGTTTGTCATCGTAGATATTATGGAAGATCTCTCAATACGCATTACACTAATGAAATCGCCCTTCGCCTGGTTATCTCTTTAATCGCTCTAACCGCCGCAAGACTGGATCTTGCTATTGAGCCAATATTTGCTCACGCTAATTTACATTACTTGAGAATCTATGCCAAAGTCTTTGTAAGTAGCAGTAAGGCAAATAACGTATACGATAATATTCGATACTTGCGACACTGTTTTAAATGTGGGAATAGAAACGTTGTAGAAAGGAATAACATGTCAGAAGTTTGTGAAATCTGCGGCAATAGATTTAGTTTCGCCGGTCAAATGTGGATTAACAAATTATTTGATAAAAATTTCATATCTAAATCCATTAGTCATCAGCACGTTAACGATGGTAGTCAAACAATGAAGGAGATGGATCGTTGTTACAAGTTATTCTCGATATGTATGAATGAACTTGATGATATTCCCTATTACTTCCGAGGAGATGAGATTGCTTCCAAGTTGAGAATAAATCCATATCCGTTACAAACTCTCGTAGATAAATTATCATCAGCCGGTTATAGATCGTCTAAAACAAGCTTCAACCCTTCCGCATTTAAGACTAACGCTAGGATAGACGAGATATTAGATGTTCTCCGAACGTAGTAAGTTCTTTAGATACTATTTTTATCAGTTAAATTCAAGTCCGATAGAATAATTATCTCAAGATATGTTACATGATTTTCAGAGATGCAATTTGCAATTATGCAACAGTCATTTCCTCTAATAGGTTCAATTAAATTGGAAGAATTTTATCATTATCAAGAACAGCAATTGATTATTC
>JBKPPX010000424.1:0-6399 GCA_046733815.1 Thermoproteota archaeon
GCTATAGATGAATTAATGACAGCTACCACTGATAGAGTAGTAGATTATGCAATAAATATTGCTAAAGACTATGATGCACAATTAGTTATTCTGCATGTCATTAGAGCTGATACCAATTTGCATAGTATAAATCCTCCAAGCCATATAATTGAAATGAGGAAACAGGCACAAGCCTATTTTGTTAAAATAACAGAAAAAATACATGAACAAGATAGTAGTAATAAGGAAAATAGTCTAAGAATAAGAACAGAGATTATTGCTTCTGTTAGAATTGCTGATGCTATTGTAAGTTATGCTAAAGATAAACATATTGATTTAATTATTATTGGAATTAGAGGTATGTCTAAGCTAAAAAGTATGTTAGTTGGTAGCGTTGCATCTGATGTCGTAAGATATGCTCATTGTCCAGTATTAAGTGTAAAGTAGAAGTAACAAATAACGTAATCAAATAACAATGCAGTATTGGGATGAATTTCATGTATATTATTATTATTGTTTATCATAATTATATATCAAAATGATTCTAGAATATGACAAAGAAAGACAGACAGATTGGGACGTTCTACATTGCAACTGCTAATTTTACGTTTGCATATTATTATCTATGGATAGATTTCATAAGAGCAGATCTTATTCGACTTATACCGGGAATGACAAAACTTCTTGCAACAATAACTGGACAATTTATTCTATCTAACATGGATATAAAATATGGATTATCAAATACACTAAATTTACCAATTCTTTTACCCATTACTACTAAATCTGGCTGGGAATCGTTAACTGAAGATAAAATCAACTGGGCAAACTTTTCACTACTGTTTTCTATGTTTTCTGATACAAAAACCTCACTGAATTCCACACCAATTTGCTCCAAATATTGCACATGCTCTTCTTTTTCTTTCTGTTTTTTATTCTTTACATCTTCGTTATCTATTCTACTGTAGCCTATATGTTTTCCTTCTTCTCTCTTCTTTATTGATAATACAGATACTTTGAATTTTCCAGAATGCTCTAGCCAACTAGCTGTCTTCAATACCATATCTGAATGATCTCCTCCATCATACAAAACAACAAGATTCTTCGTCTTTATTCTTTCTAATGATGTTTCTACTGCTTCTATTCTTCCTCCTCCACCTTCCCTTCTTCTTGTTCTGTCTCCTTTTGCAATTGAATCTTCAAGCACAAGTTCTTCATCACTAGCTCCACCTGTCAAAACAGCAAGCATGTTACATGTTGCAAGTGTCTGTAATGCCTTATTACCCCTTAAGGTTTCATAGTCTGTAATTAAAAGATCAATATGTTGCTCCGCAATAGTCGATAATACAGCTTCAGTTGCATTATGCGAAATCCTTACAAAGTAATGATTTAGTATGCTTTCTTTGTCTATTATTTTTTCTAGTGGTTCAAATGCTCTTGCTGCTGATTCTGTGAAAGCAACTCCTGCAGAAAGTGGTGTTTGATCTGGCACTGTTATAACTCTTAGGATGTTAATTTCTCCATCATTTTCCTTTGCAACTCTAATAGCATATTTTGTCAACCTATCAGGATTTTCTGGAGTATATGGGATTAAGATTCTGAAGTCTTTTCTTGTTAGATCTCCTTCGCTTGTTATTATTGGTGAATAGTGTTCAATTTCTTTTCTAAAAGTATAGATCCTGTATATAGCAAATCCTATTGCAATCCATACTAGACTGATAACCCAACTCAAAGGCTGTGTAATTAAAAGATAAATTGCAAGCCCTAGATTTAAAAAGACGCCTACTATAGGTATAGTAGGAAAGAAAGGAGTCTTAAATCCATAATGAAGTTTATTTCCATACATCCTTCTTATAGTAATGACAGAAATGTTTACTTGTGAAAATAATAGCAAAAATATGACACCAGAAGCCAAAGCTATAACAGTAAGTGGAAGTGCATAAGCCATCACTGCCATTATTATACCTGATATTATTGTAGCGATGTATGGCGTTTTGAATTTAGGATGAATTTCACTTAGCTGATGTGGTAAATTATAGTGTCGACCCATAGCAAATGCGACTCTGGCTGAGGAGTAGGTAGTAGCATTCAATGCAGCTAAACTAGATACTATACCACCAGCAATAATGATAAGAGAACCATAAGGCATAAACAATTCTGCTGCTTTACTTATTCCTAAATCGCCATTTTGACCTATGAATTTCCATATCGAAATACCACCTGTGTCTTGATGAGAAATTGCTCCTATAGACACAAATGCAACAAGACAGTACAACAATACAACAAGTGTTAAAGAAATGAAAATTGCTCTTGGTATGTTTTTCTTAGGATTCTTTACTTCCTCACCAGTCTGAACAATTATCTCATAACCTTCAAAAGCAATGAAGGTCAAACCCATGGCAGCAAAAATTCCTCCTATTCCAATAGGAGCAAAGTTGCTTATAATGTTAGAATTCCAATTAGGATTGTTACTTATTGATAAAAATCCAGCAGCGATTAATGCAAAAATTGTTCCAAGTTGGATGACGGTAACTATTATCCCAAGTTTACCTGTCTCTGATGCTCCTTTGACGTTAACATAAATAAAAGCAATTATTGAAGCAACAGCTATTAGTTTATCCAAAGGAATAATTCCCAGAAGAGGCTGGTCTCCAACTATTCCTAACATATGTAATAAGCTAAACTGAAAAGAACCATATCCTACAGCATATAGACTGCCAGCAACAATATGTGCAAACCATGCCATCCAACCACTAATAAAAGCATTAGGTCGTGGTAGTCCTTCCCTAACCCACAGATAACCACCACCAGCTTCTGGCATGGCTGAACCCAGTTCTGCATAACCCATAGCGGTGAACAGTGTGATTATTCCATTAAGTATAAAGGCAATAATAACGGCACTTCCAGCAAGACCTATTGCTGGACCAACAAGAACGAAAATAGCTCCCCCAATCATACCAGCTATACCAATCATAACAACGTCTACAAGACCCAGAGTGCGTACTAATTGACGTTGGTGCGGATGTTCTGGCAATGGTGTTTCTGATACATCATTGGCATTACTTCGATGACTTGGTTTTGATGCCAATTATTGTAATTACCCCGTTAACATTAGTCTAATTAATGTTTTTAGTTCATGAAGTTATTAAAATAAAATGTATTTAACAATATAATACTCATAATGCAAGATAGAATTGACTTAATTTTGCAATCCAATATTATGAAAAGTTATGAAAAGTAGTGGTAGCCAAGTAAGAAAGATAAAATCAATTTCTTCATATGCATGTTTTATAACAATATCCCATATGAAAATACTACCTCTGTGCGAGATGATATTATATCTCTCTTCATGTGTGTGGTTTTTTTAATGTGAAAAAACATCTCGTTTATCTCTAACATTCTCTACTTCTTTCAAGAAACCATGAACTGTCTATCTTATATTCAAATAAGTTATAAGAAGTTTTGACTTTAAATGAAAGTTATCTACGATCAGCACTCATCATAACTATCATCTAAATCCTTCACACTTTTAATTATGATTGACTACTGCCTTTATTATTTCTACTAACGATATAATTCAGTTGGCTTTGAATAAAGCAATCTACATCGGCTGGATGCAGGACTCTTTTTAAACTCCGATCATATATCTCAGATGCTGACAAAAAAGCAGACCTTTACTTTGTTATCTATTTTTCTTATCTCTCTGCATGATTCATAGTCAGCCATTCATCTTTGGAATATTGATGTCAAGAATAACAAGGTCATACAAATCAATTTAAAATTAGATAATGCTAAGAGAGAATCGTTAAATGTGCCAACAATAAATCCATTGTCTTCTAAGGCCATTTCAAAAACTAAAGTATTATCAAATTCATTATCTACAAGCAATATTCTGTTATTCTTACTCTTCTTGATCATAGATAACTTATTCATCCTCTATTTTGTGTACTCGTATGGTGCTAAAAGATTAATGGTAGGCTAAATGCAAACGTAGCTCCTTTTTCTCCTTTATTACCTGAAATTGTGTTATTATTTTCTGCCCATATCTTTCCACCGCTATGAGCTTCGATAATACTTTTAGATATGAATAAACCCAGCCCTGTACCTGTTTCGGATTTTGTAGCAAATTTTGAAAATAGTCTTGGCAATATTTCAGGATGTATTCCATTGCCACTATCTTTAACACTAACAATTACATGATTATCTTTTTTCTCTGAAGTAATAAAAATAGTTCCCTTTTTAGTAAATTTGATGGCATTGTCTATTAAATTAGAAATAACTTGAGTTAGCCTTCCTTTATCTGCTTCTATCAAAAGATCTTCCTTAGATAGTGGCTCATTGTATACTAACTTGATATTATCATTGTTACTATCAAGGCTACTTTTACAATCTCTAATTACACTTGACATCAAATCATTTAGATTGAATCGTTCTATATTGAGTCCCAGTGACTGGCTCTCTATTCTTGTAATGTCTAACAGATCGCTGGTAAGTTTTCTAAGTCTGGCAGCATTTCTCTGTATTGCCTGAATTATTTCTTCTCTTCTTTCAGGATGCGTTTGCAATAGCTCAGAATATCCTAAAATAGCTTGAGTTGGCGTTTTCATTTCATGACTTGCTATATTGATAAAGTCCTTTTGCATTTTATCATGTACTTTTAGTTGTTCATTTGCTTCTTTTAGCTTTTCGTATAGTTCAGTCTGTATCCAAAGATTATCAAAGATGGCTATATAAGATAATACACCAGGCCGACTATTAGAATATGTTGATAGTCCTATCGCCTCATTAAAAGTAGTTTTAGAATCATCTCTTAACTCCATTACCAAGGAAAGTTTTCTGTCGACTATTAAGATAGTAGCTTTTGTCTCAGACATACGGTCGATATGTCGGATATCAATATCATTAATGCCATCGGCTATAACGATGTTGTTATTATTATAATAACATCCATCATTATCATTATCACCTTTTTGGTGACTCTGATTATACTCCTGCGTTATGTAGCGTATTGTATTTTCAGTCAAATTTGATATAGGCATAAGTATTCTAACTTTTACATTGCGTTCTTTTACTGCTTTTCTTATGCATTGTATTATTCCTATCTTATCCTGACGAATAAATGCATTAATAGTAGGAAATATCAACATTATTTCTTTTGTAGCGGTTTTTACCAGATTCAGGTAAAGCTCCTTTGCTCTATTAGAATTCTGAATAACCTCTATAACATCTGGCTGCAAGCCCTCTTCAATTTCCCTTATCTTTTGTTCTGCAGGAATGGATTTGCTCCATAAAGTTTCAAATACATATTTTTGTTGTTCTATAATATCCTTAACATTACTATAGATAACCTGTGGAACTGGTTTTGCTTCTTGTAAAGTTGCTGTAGCAATATATTCTGTTTCACTAACAGAAAAATTTGCTTTGATTCCATCTAAATGGCGCAGCTCATCTG
The DNA here is from genome assembly GCA_046733815.1 of Thermoproteota archaeon. Lineage (GTDB taxonomy): Archaea > Thermoproteota > Nitrososphaeria > Nitrososphaerales > Nitrososphaeraceae > JAJNBK01. The sequence continues at coordinate 5,432 of JBKPPX010000424.1, forward strand.
AAAACTCCATGAGTTCTTTACAATAAGAGATATTTTCTTTTGTAATATCAGTAACATATCTGAATTTAATTCCTCTGGTTTTAAGATCAACTAATACGTTCTTATATGCTTCAATAGATACAGAAGGCCCTTTATAATCACCACAAGAATCTATTCTATTAGTTTTAGATAAAAATTGTAGTAATATATCCATTACATTTTTAGGACCATATAATATCTTTGTTTCTTCAGAGATATTCTTATTATTACTATAATTACTCAAATTATGGAATATATGCCATAATACAAATATATAAAGACAAATTGCTACGTATCAAACAGTAAAGTTACAACCTTTTTTTGTTTCTTTTGGGTATCAAATGAGACATTGAAATATTAGATGTTCAGTGGAACGTGAAAGAAAGAGATATACACACAGACAGATTTTACTTTAATTTGCAACCCAAAAATAGTGGGATTATATCATGCCATGTTGTTGTTGTTGTTGTTGTTGTTGTAGTAGTAGTAGTAGTAGTAGTATCTATCTAACTACATTTCTTCAGTCTTAAATAAAATGAGAGAGTTCAGAAGCAATAATTTAGATTAATAATAATACTACTTCTCTCTCATCTTATCGTTTCTTCTTTTATCATAGTTTTACGTGCTGCAGTTATCAAATATACCGACATTCCAATCATTATTACTTCAAGAACTTTATTGACCATGTCTAGCTTGCCTATGTAATACTCTACTCCCACCAATGGAACACCAATTGTTCTAGATGCCGCATATGTTACAATCAATATAACAGAAACTGCTGCTACAACAATGTAGGGAATTTTACTTCCAAGTTTTGTCTTTAGTATCCAAACAAACAATCCAAGATAAACAATGCCAGAGCCTATGAAAAGAGTCATTTCAACTTGTTTTTCTTGTGTTTCACCTTGAATACCTACTTGCAAAAATTCAAGTAAATCGCTATATTCTTG
>JBKPPX010000425.1:0-10744 GCA_046733815.1 Thermoproteota archaeon
AACACCACGTTTTGGATCAAACTGATATCCATCTCCAACGAACTTGAGCTTTTGTTCTGGATATCGGAAAGTAAACCTCTTAAGAATAAGGTGCTTTGAACCTGATTCTATTGCTTTAATAAATCCACTTGCTGATGATGAAGGGGAACTAAAAGAGGAAAAAATCATTGTGTCAATACTCCACCTGGTCCTAAGATACCACCATAAATCAGTGCCAGTGCTATAAAGATATTTATGAATGTCAAGACTATAAGCTTGTACCAACCAGTATGAAGCAAGATATCTATTCTAATACGCGGATTTATGCCTCGTGGAAGTAAAATCAACATGATCATTCCAAATGTCTTTAATGTAAACCAAAATATTGCATTGACTGTAGTAGGATTATAAATCTGTACCCCCGTATATCCTGGAATGATTTCTTTCGGAAATATCTGAGGTCCTGCCCATCCGCCTAGAAATAATACTACGAAAAGTCCAGCGAGAACATAGAGTTTGAGATAAGTTCCAAGCTGTATTAACCCATAAATCATACCTGATGTTTCAGTAAGCCAGCCTGCTACAATTTCAGATTCTGCTTCAGGCAGATCGAATGGAATTCTTTCAAGCTCAGCTAAAGAAGAAATATAGAATACAAACGCACTAATCGGAAGGAATAAAATAAACCAAAATGGTTGTTGAGCAAGTGCAATATCTGTTAGATTCAGAGAACCAGCAAGAATAACAACAGAGAGCGCCGAAAGAATAAATGGAATTTCAAAAGCTATCATTTGGTGCAATGCTCTTAATCCTCCAATGAATGGATATTTGCTATTACTTGCCCAAGAGAAAAGTAATGCAATTAGAGGAAAGAATCCTAGTATTGCAAATACTGCAAGAATACCAACGTCTAGATCTGCGGCTACCCAACCTGGAGCCACAGGTACCAAGGCGGCTAGTGCTGCAGCTGTTGCAACAAATGCAATGGGAGCCATCCAGAAAATAGGTTTGTCAGCTCCCGAAGGAACTATAATCTCTTTAGCAATAAGTTTTAGTCCATCAGCAGCTAGCTGTAAAATTCCTTCAATTTTGCCAGCATAAAGTGGGCCAACTCTCAACTGCATTTTTGCTAGGAATTTACGCTCAATAAAAATTGTAGCAGCTGCAAGTAAAGCTGCAAATGTAAATCCAGGAAATACTGCAATTCTGAATATGTCAGTATGAATTAGAAACTTAATGATCGGCAGAGTTCGTGTAGGGTCCACTACCATTGATAGAAATAAGTATGGCGTAAGAACTTCTCCATTGATAGGCGGAAGTGGGACATAAAATAATATGATAAAAATAACTGGCAAGCCCACAAGCGAAACAATAATTAGAATCCAGAAAATCAGCCAAATAAGACTGCCAACAAAATTACCGAACCGAAAGTCTTTTGGAGCTGTTGCCACCTCTATCTATCAGCCTCCACAGGCCAATAATTTAATGCCCAATAAATAGATGGCATGTCTGCCAACTTTGCTCCTATTAGCAAATGAGGTAATGCTAGAATGTTTCTAAAAGAGCCTACTGACATCTTGACTCTATAAGGCTTTGGAGTACCATCACTTACAATATAGTATCCAAGAGCGCCCCTTCCTGATTCAACCCTCCTATAAGCTTCACCTGGAAGTCCCTTGGGGTTAGGCTGCAACTTTGCTCGAACTTCTCCAGAATCGGGCATCTTATCCAGCAACTGTCTCATAATATTACACGATTCTTTCATATCCAATAATGGGACATATGCTCTTGCAAATGAATCACATGTTTTCATATATTGGACTTTAAAATCGATTTCATTGTATACATCATATGGTTCAGCCTTCCGGACATCAAATGGAACTCCAGAAGCCCGTAATACAGATCCGGTGACGCCTAGTTTAATTGCGTCTTCCTTTGTCAAGATTCCAACTCCCTCTGTTCTCTGTCGTAATAGTGGGTTATTGTAAAATATGTCCTCATATTCATTTAGACGTTTCTCAAAGTATGCTATATTCCTTAGGCACCTGTCCTTAAAGCCATTTGGTACATCATTTCTGACTCCTCCGGGTATGTTGAATGCATGAGTTACCCTGGCACCAGTCAATGCATCCAATAGATCAATAAATAATTCTCTGTCGCCTGTTGGCCACATAAACATAGTAGAATGACCAAGAAAGATTCCATAGATTGCAAGCCAGTATAGTGTATATACCTGACGGTTAAGTTCTGATGCAATAGCTCTAATAAACTGGCCTCGTCTAGGGACTTGAATACCAACTAGTTCTTCTACTGCTAAACTATATGAATATGTAATATTATTAGAATCATGAATAACAGGCCGCTCAAGATGAGGTATATTTTGAATGAAATTACGATATTCGCACATTTTCTCTTCTCCTCGATGCACATAGCCGGGATCAGGATCGCAATAAACAATGTAATCTCCATCAAGCTTGATTGTAAATCTAAAGTGTCCTGAACCAGGATGTTGGGGTCCGACACTTAAAGTCATTAAACGATCGTCAGGAGATTCTTTTACTATTTCCATCCTTAGTTTCTCAGATTCATCTATTCTATCTTGAATATTTGCCAAATTTTTTATTCACCTCATCTACCTTTTATTCTAAATTCTTTTCTCAATGGTGGGATATCGGCCCAGTCTTCAGGCAAGAGAAAACGCTCATTTCTCGGATGGCCTTCAAAATATACGCCCAGCATTTCAAATGTCTCTCGCTCATGATACTCTACGCTTTTGTAGACGTTAATTAATGTTGGCAATCTTGCGTCATCACGATTTGTCCGAGTAGCCAAAAGCAGAATATGAGCACCAAGATCTACTTTTGAGTAAGAGCCCAAATGGTAACCAACTTCAATTTGATTATCTTTAGGATAATCAGTGCCAGCAACAGATTCTGCATGATCAAATCCCATAGAATCACGAAGAAAAGATGCCACTTCTACGATATTTGTAGGATCAACATATATTTTTATGCGAAGTGGTTGAATATAACTGACTTTAACCTTATCTCCAAACTGAGATGATATTTGACCTACAAGTCCCTTTTCAAAGACTGGAGGATCAGGCTCTTTTTTTGCTACAGCAGTAGTCGCAGCAGGTTTGGATGGTGGCGGTGAAGACGATGCTTTTGTCAAAGTGGATGAAGAATTATGGGTACTTTGATTATTAGCCGCAGTAGCAGGGTTGGGCGGTGATGGTGGTGATGGTGATATCGAAGATGGAGAATTGGTTGTGTTGGCAGATTTATTTTTTTTTGAATCTTCACTCATATTACTTAATCTTTGACCTTTTGATCTTTTCTTGTAGTAGCATTGTGCCTTGGATCAATGTTTCTGGTCGAGGGGGACATCCAGGAACATATACATCTACTGGGATGATCCCATCAACTCCCGGAAGTACGTTGTATGAGTCAATATACAATCCGCCTGTAATTGCACATGCACCCATTGCAATTACATATTTTGGCTCAGGCATCTGATCATAGACCATCCTCAACCTAGGTGCCATCTTCCTAGTCACAGTACCTTGTACAACAATCAAATCGCACTGCCTTAATGAACCGAATGCTTCAATAATTCCGAACCTTTCAACATCATATCTAGGACCTGAGGCTGCCCCAAACTCTACACTACAACATGCAGTTTCTAAGTGTACAGGCCATAAGGACCAAACTCTTCCCCAATTAATCGCAAAGCCTAAAGGCTTGTCTAATGCCTTCACTAGTACATCACTTAATTTGCTAACCATCACATTGAAATTTGTAGGATTAACAAGGTCTCTAATCATTGCCCTTTTTCCTCAGTATTTGTCCACAGTTTTGATATATAATGCTTGTTAGTAAATGATACCACTATTACCAAATCCCCTTCCTGCCAGACAAATACAAGGCATAGGCCATGGATGAGAACATTATTCCTAAGAAAGCCATAATTGGAAGGGTCGCTGTCCTTGGAATTGAAAATAAGGCAGTAGCCCAAGAAAAAAGGAAGATTGACATGACATCGAATACAACAAACATCAAAATGTAAGCATAATATTGCATCATAAAATGAGAACGCCCTTCGCCGCTTGGCATCTGGCCGCATTCCATAGGTAAGAATTTAACTGGATTGTATCGTCGTCTAGGTGACAATAGCCTAGATAAAATCAATGCCGGAACAGCAGCTAGTACACCGAATCCAAACATGTACATAATTGGAGTAAATTGTGCAGCAGTCTCTCCAGCCAATGCACCACTTGCTGATTTATGAAGATATAAAAATCTTGCTTTAATGTTTCAAAACTGTATTGAACAGTTGGCGAGCAGCAAGCTTTGGATGATTTAGAGCCAATCTCATCATCTTCACTGTTGTGAATTCGGCTTTAATAAAATCTAGGAATTCATCAATAGACAAATCTCTTAATATGTCAATTTCTTTATTCCATTCTTCATCTGAAAGTCCAATCCATCGCGCTTGAACCTTTAGGGCTGCTTTGATTTTTGATTCTATCCTCTTTCTCACGATTTGTTCATACTCCATAAGCGATGCCTTCTCGGAATCTTTTGATAGAGACCTAGCTCCAATTTCACCTGCCAATCTACCAAATTCAATCGCATACCTAATTCCTTCCAATACCAATGGATTAGATTGTCCTGCTGAATCTCCTACCAAGATAAAGCCATCAGAGACAGAAGATTCTCTAAGGCCCTCGTTTGGTATAAATCCATAATGTAACTCTATCGGTTGGATTTTACCTAGCCTGTCTAATGGTTTCAATTTCTTTTCAATTAGCCAGTGTAACTTTTGCATTGGATCCATATTAGATTCAGGTCTACCAACACCAACTCCTATTCTTATTCTATTCTTTGACACTGGAAAAACCCATGCGTAACCAACATCGGAATACTGACTTCCTACCATCAACGTCCATGTAGCCGGGTCCGCGTGCTCACAATAGCACTCGTATTCAGCTCCGACTCCGTATCTTTTCCATTCGTTAACGATCCGCAACCTTCTACCAACAGAACTACTAAAACCGCTGGCATCTATCACTAATTTACAATTTATAACTAAATCTCCTTTCGGTGTGTTTACTTTTAATCCCAAGACTCGGTTTTTGGTGTCAGTTATTACATTGGTAACATTGCTTCTTACCATAATTTCGGTACCAGCCTCTGCAGCCAAAAATGCTAGAAATTGATACGTCGTTCTAACATTCAATACACATGATTTCGCTGACTCACCTCTGATAGTAGCTTCATTAGATGATGATATTAACGAATAGTTTTTTATTGGATTATAATGGTCTTTTGAAATTCCAAGTTTTTCTATATCCTCTATCCAAGTAACACCACTGGTTCTGATGTTATGTGCAATCGAGTCGTCTTTCTCGAATAGGATGACATTTGCTCCTAATTTCGAGGCTTTATAGGCAGCTGAGAGTCCCGCGGGTCCTCCACCTACAATTGCAATATCATGACTTTTGATTATAGTTGTAGTCATATTCATCCTGCAGTAAATGAAACATTGTTAAATCGCATATAAGGAAGAATAGAATCTGAGAGGACCTTTTGCTCTTTTGAGACACCAGTAAGATCATTTAATGCATCAAATACATTTCCTGCTACCATTAGTTCCTTTACAGCATATTCTATATTTCCCTTCTCTATGTATTGTCCACCTTTAACAACGCCTGAAAAATCACCATTTACAGGATTCACATTTCCAGAAAATCTGTTTATTATGATGCCTTTGTCCATTTCAGATATCAAATTGTCTACTCTTGTCTTACCTGCTTTTATTATAACATTAGTTGTAGATACCATAGGTGGAGTTTTAGGAGAACCGCCTGCATTGCCCGTACTTTTTGTATCACCCTTATTAGCTGTATAAGTATTATAAAGAAATTTCTTCAAAATTCCTTTTTCTATTATTATGTTACAGTGATGAGGCACACCCTCTCTATCAAAACTTGACGCTCCTAAGCCGTTGATATTAGTGGCATCATCTATAACGGTTAGTAAATCAGAAGAGACTGATTTGCCAAGCTGTCCTTCGAATTTACTTGCTTCCTTTTGTACTGTCTGTGAATTGATCGAATATGCTAATACATCCTGTATCAGTTCAGTTACTGCTGAGGGAGTAAGGAGCATTTCTCCTTTGAAGCTCTCGATTTTTTTAGAACCCAAAGAATCTATAACTGACTTGGAGAATTCTTTACTTGTTGAATACACATCAATATCTTTGACGTTGTGGGTGCCCCCAAATTGAAAATCAAAATTAGATACCTCATCCCCGTCTATTGCCATTCCCATAATAGACCACGAAAATGCACTGATGATTTCTTTAGTTCTTATTCCGTTGGAGTTCAACAAAGCATGTGTCATAACAGAACTTGTAAAATTACCACTGTCTACACTGACCCTCTTGTCATAGGATTTTGCAGCATCTAACATGTCGACTGCCATTTTTACCGCATCAGATGCTATGAAAGATTCCGATTTTCTATCATAGATACCATTTAGCAATTTTACTGTTCGTGAATAAGGCATCGAATTAAATTTATCCGATGGACTCACTTTAGCAAGTTTAATAGCCTGCGTAACGGCATTTCTGATGTGTTCCTTTTCTAATATATTTGTAGACGAAAAACCTAATGAACCTTTTACAAACACTCTGATTCCCAATCCATCTGTCTTGTGAGACTTGGACTGTTTTAGATCGTTATTTTCAATAAAGACTTCTGATTCTTTATTGCTGACTCCATAAGCTTCACAATAATCAGCTCCCCTTTTTTCTGCCTCCTTCAATACAAAACTACAAATATCTTCCATCTTTCCTACTGCAGACCTCCGATAATCGCATTGCATCTGATATGTGGTCCACCACCATCAACTTTAGCTGGTTGAAATTTACCACAGTATCCTGTTCCAATGTCGAATTTGAAATCCTTTCCTACCATGTCAACAGACTGTAACACGTCAAAAGCACTGCCTGAAACACTAGTACCTCTTAGGAGTTCCTTTAGTTCACCCCTTTCAATTAAGTATACTTCTTGAGATCCAAACATAAACTCCCCATTAGCATCAGCCTGACCATTTCTAGCGCCTTTTATTAAATAGCCATGTTTTGTTTCCTTTATCATATCATCAAGTTTGTCGTATCCAGGTTCAATGAATGTATTTCTCATCCTAATGAGCAGATCATCATCATATTCAAAGGCACGTGCATTGCCAGTAGGTTGAGTATCAAACATCAATGCAGTTTCACGGTTATGTAAAAAAGACTTAAGTATACCATCTTGAATAATTACGCTTCTTCGCGCTATAACACCTTCATCGTCAACTATGAGAGTTCCTGCGGCATTTGAACCAATATCTGGTTGACCGCTATCTACCATGGTAACGAGATCGCTTGCAACTTTTGTTCCGATTTTATCTTTTACTATTGAGCCAGAAAGAACAAAATCAGCCTCTACCATGTGACCTATGGCCTCATGTGAAATTAATCCTACCATTCCTGGATCTAATATTATCGTTGTCCTTTCGCCATTAACGTGTTTTGCTTCGAGTAGCTTTGTTGCCTTTTCTGATGCTAGATTAGCATAATCAATATGATCTTTTTCAGAAAACAAATCCTGCCAGCCACCTGTTATTCCAATTCCTTCTGAGGTAGTTACGCTTTCATTTTCTTTGCGTGCGACTGTTGTTACGTTAAATTCTGGTTTAGAATCATATATTTCTACTTCTGCCCCATCACTGTTAACTATTAATTTATGGTCCAACATTTCACGATAGACACAAGAAGCAAATTTTATGACTGGAGAATACTTCCGAGCCTGCTCTTCAGCCTCTTTTGTAATTCTTACTTTATTTTCAATATCAATGCTAGAAAGATCACCCGTAATCTTTGTTTTAAAGAGACCTTTAGCGAGCTTTGATGATGCAAGTCCTTCAACTTTATTCTTTTTCGTTCCAGCAAGGAGTTTTGCTACTGATATTGCTTCATAAAGAGAGTCATTCAATCCATCCTTTGAAATAATATTCGTACTGCTAAAACCCCAGCAACCATCTACAAGAACTCGAATACCACAGCCAGAATTTTCAATGCTGCGAATGCGTTCAAGTTCACCATTGCTGAAATTTACCTCATTTGTAGTTCTAGATTGATAACGAATCTCAACATATTTTGTATTCCTGACTTTGGAAATGAGAGAATATAAGTCATCAATTACCAATAAATTTGTCATTATGAATAAAATCAAATGATTAACTACTCTCAATTATGTTTATCTAATAGCTTAGATAATGTAGTAGAGTATAAAGTCCGTCCGTCCATCCATCCCACTCAACACAAATATATAAATTACTGAAAGAAACTCTGCATCAGAATCTATTAGATACTTAAGAATCAATAAATAAGGATTATCTCAATATACGACATGAACAATGAGAAATGATAATTCAACCAATTACTCTTACAATGCTGTTCTGAGAATGATTATCGTTAGACTATATTATTTTGTGCTTCAATTATTTCTGATCAGATGCTCTTATTCATATGAGGCATGCTAAATTGAATCTTGTCCCTGCCATACCCGCACCTGAATTTAAAAACATTTCAATTTGGGCAAACTCAGAACCGGTTTCAGTTAAAGGATTGAAAGGAAAAGTTGTCCTCTTAGACTGCTGGACATATACTTGTATCTTTTGTTTGCGTACTATTCCTATAATAAAGCGTTTACAACAAAAATATGCTAAGAATCGATTTCAAGTAATCCAAGCGCATTCGGCGGAATACGATTTTGCTAAGGATGTATCGAATATACAAAGAGCAATAATGCACTATAACATAAACAATATCCCAGTTGCATTTGATACAGATAATAGAATATGGGAAGCATATGGTAATATGTATTGGCCAAAACATGTTTTAATTGATCATAATGGCTTTATCCGTTATGAGCATGCAGGATATGGAGAGATACGAGATTTTGAAGATGCAGTAGTAGAATTGTTAGAGGAGGCTGGCCAGAAGCCAAATGAATGTAGAGACAGTGAAAATCCGACTGATGAGATTTTTAATACTTATGGAATGCACTATCATGGGATCGCACCGGAGATCTGTGTTGGTTATTCAAGGCTTAGAAGATTTGGAAACAACCAAACCATGAAGGCAGATCAGCCAAATATAGTAATGGATAGTGGATCTCATGACTATAATTTAGTTTATTTGCGCGGTAAGTGGATATGGGAGCGTGAGGGTGTACGGTTTTGTTCAGATGGTAAACAGAAGGACCCGGCAATAATAATAAAATATGACAATGCAAAACGTGTACATGGCATTATCGGAACCTCAGACGGTAAGGTTGGAAAGGTGGAAGTTAAACTAGACGGCAACTATCTGACAGAGAAATATGTTGGAAGAGATGTAAAAATAAAAAACGGCGTCAGTTTTGTAGAGGTGCGATGGTCATTCATGCATAATTTGATAAGCACACAAAAGCCCGAAATACATGAAATAGAGATAATTCCTCGATCCGAGAATTTTATATTTTATACATTTGTATTTGGGTAGTTGAATGGTGATGACTAGTGATTTTATAGAATTATTAATAGCCTATAACTAATTAGTTCTATGTATTTATATCATCATCGACAACATCTCAAGTCAAAAGTTTTTCTATCAATAACGTTATCTGGTTAATATGGATAAAGATCATATTGAGCAGCTTACGGAGGGAAATATAGCTCCAGATTTTACTTCCTTAGATTCTAATGGTCATAGTTTCAAGCTATCTGATTTTCGTAAAAAAAAGAATGTTGTAGTTTATTTTTATCCAAAGGATTTTACACCTGGTTGCATAACAGAGGCAACAGAATTCACAAGAGATTATAATGAGATAAAGGAAGCTAACATTGAGATCATAGGCGTTAGCCCAGACACTGATGAATCACATACAAAGTTTAGACAAAAACTGAATATTCCCTATCTACTTTCTGCTGATACTCAAAATGAAACTTCCAAGAAATACGGGGTTTATGGACCTAAGAGCTTTATAGGTAAGGAGTATATGGGTGTTAACAGATCTACTTTCCTAATCGACATGAACGGAAAAATTATTAAAATTTTCTCTAAGGTAAAACCAGCAGGTCACAGTCAGGAAGTAATTGATTCCTTTAGAAGATAAAACACATTGATTGATTGATTGAAATGATGTGATCTTATCATTATAATTAACTATATATGATAATCTTAATCTACACCTGTCTATATTAGCTGGAAATTATTAATATTAAACATAAGAAACCTTTCTTTTGATTCAAGCTCCTATCCATCTAGCCCACTGCTGATTAATCTCTTGATTCAACTCACAAAATAGTTTATTCATATTTTTTAATGTTTTATGGCATGCATATTTGTTTTTGATCTTTCTAGTTGAAAGTATTGCCTTATTACAAAATATCAAAGAATAGATTGACAGATTACTTCATAATATTTACCTTATAAAATTCTAATCTATAATATTATAGGGCAAACGAAAATTTAGTTCTTTTATTGTGTCTTCAGAAATGCGGGAGATGGGATTTGAACCCACGAACCCCTGAGGGATAAGAGCCTCAGTCTTACGCCTTTGGCCAAGCTGGGCGACTCCCGCTCCTGCTATCAAATGTTTTACACCGCTAATTTGAATATTACCTATATTTTGCGATCCTAAATGATGATAGTAACTTTCAGGCGATGT
>JBKPPX010000426.1:0-1510 GCA_046733815.1 Thermoproteota archaeon
TCAACAATCTCTAGTTCTATTTGCTGTTTTTGCATCATTATTGCCTGTAAATTCTGCTGAAGTTGTTGTAAACGTGATACTTGCTCCCTAAGCCAAGGTGGAAGTTCTTGTTCACTCATAATAATTCAATTCTTAAGATGCAAATCACCAGCATAAAATCATACCGCTAGTTTCTTATACATTTGTAAGAGGTATTGATCAGTCTTAAATATGAATTGATATTAGCACGGAGGCTTGGAATATTATCTGCACAAATTTCTATAAATACATTAGACGAATCCGATGAAATTTTTATTTTTTCTCTTGAATAAGACAAAAGCTCTGTATCGGGCTTGAGTGCAGAACAAATACATTTTGCAACAGCACTATGTGTGGACACTGTCGTATTCTTAAAAGAAATTTGTATACTAGCTTGGCAGCTTTTCGATATTGATGTCATAAGCTCCAGCTGCAACTTTATAACGGCATTTTGGACAATACCAGATACCCGATGCAATCCTATTGAATCGAAGTGAACCACAGGACGGGCATCGTCTCTTTTGCTTCAACGTACTGTATGCCATTCCATACCTTTTACGTACAGTAGCTCCAAATTTTATACCTAAACCTTTGAGCCCAGTGTGAGCCTGCTTCTTTCTTTTAACCATCTTTAGTAAACTCCTTTAATCTGGCTCGTACTTCCTCTCCTTTAATTCTTGCTGTCTCTGCTGCTTTCTTTATCTGTCTAACAGTAAAAGCACCTGTCGATCCCTTCTGTATGGCGGTAAAGTCTCCATTGGAATTTGTTGTTATAGTGATTCTTGCATTCATACATGCTTCTTCTTCAGATGTAGGATCTAAAATTACTGCTTCACCAATTCGTATTGCTGTGATTGATATAGGTATTGTAGTGATTGGTGGGTCTTGGTTATTCCCAGTGTGAACTACTTTGCCATCTTGCATTTCGAATATAGGAACTTTACTACTAGCCAGTGCCAGAACTACTGCATAGGACGTAGCATCAAACAGATTACCATCTGCATTGATGACACTGCAATCAACAAATATTGTATAAACTATTTTGCCAGGAACTAACACCAATTTATCTAGATCTATCATTTCTGACTCTCTTATGCCTCTATCTACCACTCTTGCAAGTTCGACAGTCTCCTCATCTGGAGGACCGGGTTCAATATAAGGCGATGCTGTAGGAAGTACTTCTGCAGACACGATTAATGCACCCTTGTTTTCAAGTCCTTCGAATGGCTCTCCTGTCTCAATTTTTACTCCCGCAATAACTTCCGAATTACCTAATTTTACCTTTGCAGAACCATTTGCCTTCTTTATAATATCTAATTCAATCTCAAGAGGTCTTATATCGTCTAAATTTCTTCCATCAAGCCTTTTTCCCTTTGAAATTGCTTCCCACATTTGCTGTTTTCGTAAGTGTTCTACTATTATTGTTGAACGTTTTGATGAGCTCATTGTTCTTCTTTCAACTCCGTTTCATTACCAAAGTATTTTTGCATTA
>JBKPPX010000427.1:0-11652 GCA_046733815.1 Thermoproteota archaeon
CATTCTCTGATAATCCTCTTACGTACTTTACAATTATTTTCTCCATGTGTTCAACATGCCATTCCCTCATCGGAAAACTGTTTTGTATCAAAAATATCACCTAATATATATACACTAGACTAGCATATAAGATAACGTAAAGTTTCATCCTTAAAGTTCTGGTACAAATAAATTCTGCTGAATTGATTTTTTGAATTGGATGGTTTACTGTGAAATATTTTAATTTATTAATTATAATAGCAATCAAGATTTTGGGCTATTATTTCAGTGCAACGCTATTAATCTAGGTCATCGTCATAGAACTATTGAGAATTAATAATATTCAAAATGATTATTTATATTCGAGAAATCGAGGATAAAGGATGCCTCATTTCCAGGTACCTGGAATAACATTCAACGGCTCTAAAGGAAAATGTGTACGTTTGCAATTTCCATTACCTTAACGACATCTAGTAAACATATTGTTGAGCAACTTCTATAGAATTTTCCATACAAAAAAGTCATACGATATGTATTGGTTCTTCAACATGTATTTTCTTCACTAAGGCTTTGAACCTTTTTTCTAATCTAGTTTCTCTATCAATTTCCATATAACTTCTTCAGCCTTTAAAAGGTGAGTTTTCTACGTGCCGCTACTAAAAAGCCACCAGTTACTTAATAGTCAAAATACAGTTATTATTAATCATATATTTCTCTGCATGTGGTCTCTTATCCATACGTAAAGTGCTATAAAGGCATTTTGAAATGGTAATGACTGTTCATCCTTTCTATTAAATCCTAACATAACCATTCTTCCTAGAAGATATTTTCTTACGTCATTTATAAGATCGCATTCTCTCAGGGGCCCATATAACTGAAAAAAATATTCTTGATTATAGTATGACACATGTTGTGCAAAACAGTCAGACATTATTACCGGATCATTCAGAATTCTCTCTTTGGAAACATGTTTCTTTTCTTCAACAGCAATTTGCAATTCTCTGTTGATAAATTTGTTGTATATAAACTGTGAATTATTCTTTGATCTAGGACTATTCTTATATGCTTCTATATCTCTTTGTAAATTAATTACAGTACTCTCTGCGAGACTTATAACTTCATTAGATTCTTTATCGGATCTAACACCATTTTTTCTTCCATAAAGATAAAAAATGCATATCAGTTCATCATTTGTTATAAACGGAAAATTTTGTCTACCAGCAATGAATTCTGATAGAGAATATGATATATCTTCAGGAAGAATCATTCGCACATAGGAATCAGAAATTATTGTCATAATTTGATTTTATCTATCATATTGCATCAATATGTTTAAAGGTATGCGATTCTACTATGATATGAAAATTAAATGTCGTCTTCTATAGATATTAGTAAAAAGATATACCTTATAGTTCATGGTCAGCACCAGTTTATTAGTCCAATAAAAGAAAAACTTGTAATGCAAGGATTTGAAAAAGAAAATATGCAATTAGCTAGCCTCGATAGGACAGGAAATGTCAGCGAGTATGTTGCAATGATTTGGCCACCAATGGCTCCAAAGGAAATTGTTATCAGTGAGATTGTAGACACGAATGCAACTGGAGGAAGTGGAATGGGAGCCTGGTCCTCGGTATCACAGAAAGAACTATACAGAATACCTCTGAATTGAGTGATTGTTCTAAATGTTAAATTATTCTAATGGCACAAAGAATACATAGAATGTCATGAAAAACAAGCTAGGGATGAATTCCTTTGAAAAGTGTATTATCTCCCATACTCTTGTTATAGGGAAATTTCACCACTTAATCTGAATCTGCCGAATAGATACACATAGACTGATCTGACTGGAACATAAAAATCTAATCGTTGTAATCATAGATTACCGGAAGCAAGATGTAAATGTAGACGTTAGATTCAAATAAATTTGAAGATTGTATTAGAATAGAGCAGCAGCAAAGTAATGACACATTAATAAATTCTTGTAATAGTTATATCTTCAGCCTCTAATAATTGGCTAATCAATGTCTTTATTTTCCTGATTAAGGTGGAGTATCAAGTGGCAACAAATATATTTGAGGCTTCAATGCTCATAAAATATTAGTTTGTTGATCGCCTGTATCCATGTGTAAATCCTGCATCATATACCTTAGAAAATTCGTACCGTTTTGGCGCTATGGCATCCCCAACAATGATCAATGCAGTTTTGATTATTTTAGAATCTTTTGTTTTCTTTGCAATATCTCCAAGAGTTCCTTTTATTATCTTTTCGTCCTCCCAGGTTGCTCGATAGACAATTGCTACTGGTGTTTCTTTTGTGTATACTCCACCCTTCAATAGCTCTTCTACAATATCTGTAATCAAATGAACACTGAGGTAGAATACCATTGTAGCACCATGTTTTGCAAGTTCTGAAATTTTTTCTCTATCTGGAACAGGAGTCCTAAATTCTGCACGTGTTATTATCACAGTTTGAGTGTTACCAGGGAGAGTTAATTCTAAGTTCATGGCAGAAGCTGCACCAAGTATCGCGGTTATCCCTGGAACTACTTTGCAGTGTATTCCATCCTTTTCCAATTTGTCTATTTGCTCTCGAATAGTACTAAAAAGTCCAGGATCACCATCATGGAATCTAATCGCAATTTTGCCCTCATTTGTTGAATCTCTTAAAATCTCGTAAATTTTTTCTCTATCTAAGCGAGAAGCATCGTGGAGCTGCGCTTCCTTTCTTGCGTATTGTAATACTTTTGGATTTAACAGGGAGCCAGAAAAAATTATAACATCTGCCTCTTCTAACAGCCTTTTTGCTTTAATAGTTATAAGTTCGGGGTCGCCAGGACCTGAGCCTACAAAAAAAACAGTATTGTGTTCAACCATTCTTCTTTTTTGCCACCATTATAGAGAAATATTTCTCTGTTGTACCCTTAATTCCACGCAAATCGCTGAGTTTGTTCAGTTTCATTATTTCACCTGTCACAGATACGTCTTGAGCTATTGCAATCATGGAATCATCTGCAAAGCCCACGTCAGCAAGCATTTCAATTACGCTATCAAAGTATCTGCCATCTTTGAGAAAGATAACTGTATCACAGCTATTTGCTGTCTGTTTAACTTTATCTAGATCATAACAAGCAGGAACTATTGCTAGAGTTTCATCTCCTTCCGCCAAACTCATTTTTGCCTGCGCAGCAAACGCGAACATAGATGCGATACCAGGCACTATGTCTATTTCAATATCAGGGTGATTCTTTTGCAGCTCTCTCTGTATGTATATCCAGGTACTATATAATGCAGGATCACCAACAGTCAAATAGACTACTCTTTTCCCTGATCGCACTGCATTAGCTATTTCATCGGCATTCCTTTTCCAATAATCTTTTAAAGATTTTCGATCTTTGATCATAGGAAATATAAGACTAGTTATCTTTGCTAATTTATCCACATATTTCCCAACTACTGAAAGGGCAATGCTAGGTTTGCCCTCCCGAGCAGTAGGTGCAAAAATGACCTCTGCATTTTTAATAAGATTTATTGCTTTGAGTGTCAATAGTTCAGGATCTCCTGGACCACATCCTACGCAAAATAGTTTCATTCACATCTTCTCAAATGAGACGTCTTATTTAAAAGATGATAATCTGCGGGACGGTGTGAACTCATTTACTAAAATTATCAAACTGAATAAAGATGATTCCATTATTACAAAAAGAAATTTGCTAACAAATCATTAATTAATGTAGCATATGATTTCACGAATACGTACAGAATGTAATGATCAGTCAAGTATGGAGATCGATAAATTCACAATTCTTTGGCTAAATTCAAAATGTATTCATGATGACCCCTTGTATGTCTTTTGCTGATTACGGTTAATAATCACACAATGTGTGTTCCTTGGAATATTTTAACAATAACAATCTCTTTTTCCATAGTAATTGTTTTAATTTAATATATTTACATTACATATTCTAAATTGACAGGGGAAATTTTTTCTTCTATTGTTTTATCATTTATTTTGTAGCTGAAATAATCATCACTGGATTTCTTGAAGTGATCATTGTGCCCATGGATACTTTTCTTGCCTTTGAAATTGTTACTTGTGTAATATCAACTTCATCCAGTTTTGCTTGATTTATTGTAGTTATTGTCTTGTACATTGTTTCAATTAGAATTGTATCAATTACTATTCTGCCCCCTTTCTTCAATCGATCTATGCCCATATGTATAACTTGCTCAGTATTTCCCCAAGTTCCACCAATCATTACTGAGTTTACTTGTGGTAGTAATGGCAAAATATCTTCTGCCTTTGATAAGAATATCTGAGCTCTTACTCCAAATTTTTGGAGGTTCTTTTTAGTTAGTTCTACTGCTCGTTGATTAAAATCAATACCATATACTTTGCCCGGTCTTGTCTGTAAACAGAGCTCTACAGTGACGCTACCACTCCCGCATCCAATATCTATTGCGGAAGAATTCTTTTTCAATCGTAACTTGCTAATGATTATAGACCTGATATCTTCCTTCGTAATTGGAACATCATCATCTCTGTCAAATAACTCATCAGGAATACCTGGTGTATCATAATCCCAAAGCAACGTATTGTATCTAATAAAAAGCAGTATTTTAACGTGCCATGAACTGATACAATCCAGTATATACGACGATCATAAACATCATCAACAGAAAAATAAATGGGAATATGCCATTTGTAGCTAACTTTCTTTTTTCTGTCTTTGGCGTATTTTTTGCAATACGCTTTGCAAGTGTATAAGATATTATATAAAAAACAATAGCAATGAGAACTATTGTCCCTATCGCAGTAGATTGACTTGTGTATGGTGTTATTATAAATCCAGTAATTATACCTGCAATCAATCCTAATATTGCTCTCATGTAAAAGACTCTGTCTAGAGATTCCAAATACGCTACTTTCTGTCATTAAATGACACTTGGTTTAATTTCTTGCGGTTGATCGACTCTTGAAAATAGGAGATAAATTGTTTTGGTTAATATTTGTGGCAAACCTTTGAGTTATCATGGAATTATCTGGTATTGAACTACGTTATTTAGTAAATGAGGCTAAATCCAAACTTATGTCGGGATATTATGTTAGTAATATAAATGCCGTCACAAAAGATTCGTTACTTTTTAAGTTACATCACTCAAAAGAACCCGATATTATTCTAATGGTTTCTGTCAAAGGCATCTGGATCACAAAGTTGAAGTTTAAACCGATCGAGGAAAATGAACAGATTAACATTATCAAAGCTGAACTTGAAAGATCTAAAATTGAATATATTGATCAGATAGGCAGCGAGCGTATTGTGACCATTAAATTCCTGCATTTGAATGGTAGTTCGAGAATAATGATTGTCGAATTATTCGGTGAAGGAAATATTATTCTTTGTGATGAGACTCTACAGATTATATCTATTGTCAATTCTATCGAAGTGAGGCATAGAACATTAAAGATTGGATTAAGATATACACCACCTCCTATTAGAGGAATTGATGTATTTGATCTTTCACTAGACCAGCTAAAAGCAACAATGAAACGCGAGGTAAGAGATCTTGATGTACTAAGATGGATGGGAAGAAATCTTTCAATGCCAAAAAAGTTTATAGAAGAAATTGCTACAAGAGCAGGAATACAATCAAGAAAAGTCGGACAGCTTTTAGAGGAGGATGTGGACAGAATTTATGTTGCTATCAAGGATCTAGTTACAGACGTAAGCACAGGGAGAAATCATGAACCAATTGTCCTTCTGGGAGACGATGGGAAAGCACAAGATGCACTTCCTATTATAACAAATAATGCTAGAAAATTGAAAATCAGAAAAGTTAATTCTTATCTAGATGCTGTAGACGAGGTTTTAAGCAACAATATCATGAATATAGACAGCAACATCAGAACTGTTGAAATAGACAGACAAATTGCATTATTAGAACATGATCTTTCCGAACTGAACAAAGCAAAAGAGGCAGTTATTTCAAAGTCTACTGCTATCAGAAAAATTGCCAAGGAATTAATGGAACTCTCCTATCTTGGAGTTAATGATTATACTGATGATTCAGTCAAAAACCTGCTTCAAACAAATTATGCTGCTGTTGTAAGCGAAAGAGGGATAAAATATCTGGAAGTGGCTGGCGAACGTATTCACTTGAATTCTAATCTTCCCAATGTATCTTCAATGTTATATGAAAGGGCTAAGGAAATGGAGCGTGGAAATTCATCAATCGAAGAAACTAAAAGAGAACTGATTGAACAAATTGAAAGATTACGAAATCGAAGTTCCGCTATTCAAAAGAAAATTGTTATCAAGCAACAGACTAATCGAGAGTGGTATGAGCGATATCGCTGGTTTATCACAACTGATGGGCTACTTGCAATTGGGGGAAGAGATGCTTCGTCAAACTCCGCTATAATACGCAAACATTTGACGGAATATGATATAGTCTTTCATGCCGAAGTGTATGGTTCTCCATTCTTCATTATCAAAAATGCAATTAAACCTGGAAAAATAGAAACAACGGAAACAACACTACACGAAGTAGCACAGGCAACCGTGTCATTTAGTAGAGCGTGGAAGGATGGATTATCTAGCGCCGATGCATATTGGGTGATGCCGGATCAGATAAAGAAGGGTGCTCCAACAGGACAATATCTTCCAAAAGGTTCTTTTGTTATAGAGGGTAAGCGAAATTATATCAAGGGATCTGAAATAAGACTTGCATTAGGGATTATGTATTTGAGCGATAAATATGTATTAGTTTGTGGACCTGTTGAATCTATTAAGAAAAAAGCTCTAGTCTTTTCAATCTTGTTGCCAGGTGGAATGGATCCTATGAACGCAGCAAAAAGGATCAAGAGTGAACTTGTAAGAGTGGCTGCAGATGATAGTTCTAGAGACGAAGTTTATGGTTTGGCAGATTTTATCAAAAACACTTCTCTCGATGATTTCATTCGAACAATCCCGAACGGACAGTCAAAAATTTATTTTACAGGAAGAGGAGATGGAGAACACGCTCTTTTATCAAAAACGGCTTTGGCGGATGAGCAAAGTACTTAAGGCCATAATTTTGATTTAGTGCTGTGGTAAAAAGACCTGTCAGGCAACATGGTGATGCTAATATGACAACCAGAGTGCTTGTCAGAGATATAATGAATAGTCCTGTGATTTCAGCTTCCACTGAGACGACTATCAAAGACATTGCTATAAAGATGAAAGAAGAAAAGATTGGTAGTATTATAATTATGGATAAAGAAGAGCCATTAGGAATTGTCACCGATTGGGATATAGTTTCAAATGCTGTTGTTAAAGATGTCAAACCAAGTCTACTTAATGCTTCTGATATTATGCAACAATTGTACACAATTGAAGGCGAAGAAGGAGTCACTGAAGCAGCTCGTGTATTGCGAAAGCATAATATAAAGAGACTAGGCGTCGTCTACAAAAATAGACTTGTTGGAATTATCTCTGCCTCGGACGTTATTGCAGTAACTCCAGATCTGGTCGATGTCATTTCAGAGAAGTCAGCACTTATTCGAGGAGAGACCGGTCGGTCTATGGGAAATGTTTCAGGATATTGTGATGAGTGTGGTGAATGGTCTGATCTTTTGCAATACGATGAGGGTACATTCACATGTGAAGAATGTAGAGGAGAGGTTATTAGTTAGTTCGAAGCAAGCTTTTTTAGCTGATGCTATGCTGGGAAGTGTCGCTCGCAAGTTACGGATTTTTGGCTTTGATACATTATATGTCGCGCATACACATGACGACGAGATATTAAAAATTGGCATTGCAGAAAGTAGAATCATCCTGACCTGTGATAGGGCTCTTTACATGAGAACTCTAAAAAAAGAAGCAGATAGTATTCTATTGCAAGGTTCAGATGATATGAAAGACATAGTTCATATATTAACTAAATGCAGAATTCCCCTGTTAACATTTCGAACTATAGACTCCAGATGTGCTATATGTAACGGACTGCTGATAAGAAAAAAACCTTCTGATGTTGTAAAAGATGTTAATTCAAATATTCTTAAACGACACAAACAATTTTTTAAATGCTCTGATTGTAAAAAAATATATTGGGAGGGCAGTCATTTAACTCATATTCATCAAACTGTAAAATTGATTAATGAAACTATGCGCAAGACCATTGATTGACAAGTAACTTAATAATCCTTTCTAAGGAGGAGGGAGATATTATTATTATTATTTATTAATCAATCCTTTAATTGAAATAACAAAAGATTAAATTTCGATAGCTAATCAGAAATTTAAATGAGCTCGTCTTCCACTTTGGAGCGGACAATAAATAAGGTCATATCCCAGGCAGAGGAAGATTTTATTACACAAATTGATTCTTCTTATCAGCAATCATTAAAGAATCTTGAAGCTTCTAGAACAAAACTTGAAGCAGAATATAATAGAATTCTTGAGAGTGCTAGGAAACAGGCGGATAACCTCAAGAGGCAGGTTGTTGGTTCTAGCCGATTGGCTGTTAGAAATAAACAGCTTATTTTGATTGAAAGGGCTGTAAACGATACTTTTGAAAAAGCGAAAACGATATTGGCTTCCTCAAATAAAGAGAATAGTTATAGAATCCTCATGACAAAAATTCTTAAAGATAGTGTTAGGATGATAGATTCAGAAGAGCTTATTGTTGAATGCAATAAGAACGATATTAAATTAATCGAAAACGCCATTGCTGATAGTTTTAATGCGAATAATAAGGTAAAAATAAAGGTATCAGATCGTCCGATAAATACCATTGGTGGAATCCGGGTAAAGTCAGCTGATGGATCGATGACATTTGACAATACTATTGATTCTCGCATAGAAAGGCTTAAACCTTTAATAAGGAAGAATATCGCCCAAATGCTAAGAGGCGACATTTAACTAATGGTAACTAAAGGAAGAATTGTTTGGGTTAGTGGTCCAGCCGTAAGAGCTGATGGTATGGCTTCGGCCAAAATGTATGAAACTGTAACGGTAGGAGATTCAAAGCTAATCGGCGAGGTCCTAAGATTGACTGGAGATGTTGCATTTATTCAAGTTTATGAATCTACATCTGGTTTAAGACCTGGAGAGCCCGTTGTTGGTACAGGCCAACCACTGTCAGTGTTGCTAGGGCCTGGGATCATTGGAAGAATTTATGATGGAATCCAAAGACCGCTCGATGAAATTGCTCAAAAATCAGGAGCGTTCATTAGTAGAGGTGTAATCACAACTCCAGTTGACATGAAAAGAAAGTACAAATTCAAGCCGGCACTCAGAAAAGGAGATGAAATTGGGGCAGGCGATATTCTTGGAACTGTAGAAGAAACTCCATTGTTGACTCATAGCATCCTCGTTCCGCCTGACTTTAAGGGCGGGAAATTGACGGATATTTCCTCTGAAGGCGAGTATGATCTAGAACACATTATTGCTACGGCCGAAAAAGATGGAAACAAATTCGAACTAAAGATGTATCATAAGTGGCCCGTAAGAAAACCTAGACCTTATGCAGAAAGATATGATCCTACGGTTCCGTTAATTACTGGTCAACGCGTAATAGATACTTATTTTCCTATAGCGAAGGGAGGAACAGGTGCTATACCTGGAGGGTTTGGAACGGGTAAGACTGTCACGTTGCATCAAATTGCAAAATGGGCTGACTCCAAAGTTGTAGTCTATATTGGCTGCGGTGAACGTGGCAATGAAATGACTGAAGTGCTTGTTGAATTTCCGCATTTAATTGACCCAAGGTCAGGTAGACCATTAATGGAAAGAACAGTTCTTGTGGCAAATACTAGCAATATGCCTGTGGCCGCTCGAGAAGCCTCAATTTACACAGGTGTTACTCTTGCGGAGTACTATAGAGACATGGGATTTGATGTAGTACTTGTAGCAGATTCGACAAGTAGATGGGCTGAGGCCTTAAGAGAAATGTCTGGTCGACTTGAAGAGATGCCTGCAGAAGAAGGATACCCCTCATATCTTGCATCAAGATTAGCAGAATTCTATGAAAGAGCAGGTCGTGTTAGAGCGTTGGGAAGTCCAGAAAGAGCGGGGTCTGTAACACTTGTAGGTGCCGTATCTCCTTCAGGAGCAGATTTTACAGAACCGGTAACAACACATACTATCAGGTTCATTAAAACATTCTGGGCTCTTGATACTAGATTGGCTTATTCAAGACACTATCCATCAATAAATTGGATGCAGTCGTATTCTGGGTATCTAGACGATGTTTCAAAATGGTGGACAAGTAATGTAAGTGCTGATTGGTACGATCTAAGGGCAGAATCTTATCATATACTTCAGAGAGAAGACACTTTGAAAGAGATAGTCCGATTGCTAGGTCCTGAAGCATTACCAGATGAAGAAAAATTGGTTCTGGAAGTAGCGAGAATGTTAAAAATAGGCATACTACAACAAAATTCTTTCGACAAAGTCGACACTTATTGCAGTCCCCAAAAACAGCTGAAATTAGTCAAATTAATGGTAAGATTCTATAAAGAATCTCTTAAAGCCCTTAGAGAAGGTGCAATTCTTCCAGATATTAGAGCCATGCCCATTATTCCGTCACTTCTCAAAGCAAAATTTGAAATTCCTGATGATCAAGTCAAGAAACTGGATGATATAGATAAACAGATGACCGAGCAATTCCGAAAAGTTGTCACACATGAGGAGGTAAAAGCAGTTGTCTGAATCTACCAGCGTAGAATATACCAAGATAGCAGAGATTAAAGGTCCGCTCATGATTGTTGATGGCATTACTAAAGCTTCCTTCGATGAACTAGTAGAAGTCGAGACCAGTGAAGGTGAAAGAAGACTTGGTAAAGTATTAGAGGTAGGTCATGGCAGAGCAGTTGTTCAAGTATTTGAAGGTACAACGGGTCTAGCGATCACGGGTACAAAGGCAAAATTTTTAGGCAAAACAATGGCAATGCCAGTATCACAGGAACTACTTGGCAGAGTCTTTGATGGACTTGGAAGACCAAACGATGGGTTACCGGATCCTATTGCGGATCGATTTATCGATGTCAATGGTGAACCAATGAACCCCGAACGAAGAGAATATCCTACCTCATTTATACAGACTGGAGTTTCAGTAATTGATGGTATGTTAACTTTGGTGAGAGGACAAAAGCTTCCAATCTTTTCAGGTTCTGGTATGCCTCATAATATTTTGGCAGCTCAAATTGCCCGCCAAGCCTCGGTAGTTGGAACTAAAGAGGATTTTGCCGTGGTGTTTGCAGCTATCGGTGTACAATACTCGGAAGCGCAGTATTTTAAACGTAGTTTAGAGGAGTCAGGAGCGCTTAGGCGAAGTGTGCTCTTTCTGAACTTGGCAGACGATCCAGCTATTGAAAGAATCATAACTCCAAGAGTTGCATTGACTGTTGCAGAATATCTAGCGTTTGATCTGGGTATGCATGTATTGGCAATTCTTACCGATATGACTAACTACGCCGAGGCACTTAGAGAGATTAGTGCAGCTAGGGAAGAAGTACCTGGCAGAAAAGGTTATCCTGGATACTTATATACAGATCTAGCAAATAACTATGAGCGTGCAGGCAGAATTAAAGGAGAAAACGGAAGCGTAACACAAGTGCCTATTTTTTATATGCCAGCAGATGATATCACTCAACCTATTCCTGATATTACTGGCTACATTACTGAGGGACAG
>JBKPPX010000428.1:0-9077 GCA_046733815.1 Thermoproteota archaeon
TCTTTACACTATTATACTATTCCCAAAATAATCAGAGTCATTATTACCACCTACATTATTATTAGTAGCCTGATGATTCATTTGATTTTCGCATTTTCGCGATCAGCAAGAAACGATTTTGAAAAGTGATTGCAATGTTGGTTGCTTTTCATTAAACTCGAGTAAACTAACAACGTTCACTTTCCTTCCTTAGCATCACGGAGATCGGAAGAATTTAATTGCATGATTTTTAACTTTCTATGTATCTATTTTTATCTTGTCCTATCTCCTCTCAACAGATGACTTATTAGGCTTTCCACCATTTCCAATACTCTCAATATTTATTTCTAGAGTCTGCCAAAAGCCATCTTCATGTTTTCTTTATCTCATAATCAAATATCCATAGTAACTAATTGCACCTTTTCATCAGTGCAGTCTTTGGTTCAGCGTTTAATAATAAGAATTTAGGCAAGTATTATGTTAAAATTTCATTAATTCGCCCTTGCTTGCTTGCTATCTTAATTTCATGGGCTATTCTCCTGCCCATACTCATTGGTTTGTCAAATATCAGTCCTGAATATGGCGAACCATCAAGATACAGATTTGTTCCTGCAACGATCCTAGCTGAAAACTCGAAAGTGGTAAATTTTCCTTCTTTGTCATATACACCCTCAATACAAAAAGGACCGGTCATTCCTGGGGGAACAAGGTGTCGTGCTGTTTCGACAAATCTTTCTCCCATAGCATATACTTGCTCTAACAGCGATTCCCTTAGAACAAGTGGAATATTCCCTACCACATTATATGACGGTTGCATTTCTATAGCTAGTTGTTGTTTAGCAGGTATTCTACCCATACCATCAACGTCCGACTCATATCTTCTATCAACGCCCATAAATTCAAGCGCATTTGTAACCGGGGAATAAAAAAATTGCAGATAAGTTGGAACACCATTTACATATTCCTGTATGTATAGATCATCTTCATTCTTAATAACTCCCCTCTCGATCAATTTTTTTGCACCTTCTTCGAAACTTTCCCTATTCCATGCTAAGAAATAGCTGCGACCGCCGGCTGCTCCGTGCAGTTTGACAATACAAAGTCTTTCAATATTCTCTTTTGATCCTATATATCTTGGTGTATCCAATAATGCATCCTGCATCAGTTTTTGTTTTAGCTTTCTATCTGCTTCCCATCTTATGATCCATTTGTTTCCGAAAAAAGGGGTAGTAATCTTTTCGATCTCTTCTCTGTTCATATAAGCAATCATGCTTCCATGCGGAATAATGATAGAATTAGTTTCTCTGAGATGATGTTGACATGGTTCATTTGAGATCTCATTAAATTTGTCAACTACTATCATATCGTCGATGAAGTTAAACCTTTTATACAGGCCTAGGCGCCTTTTCTCACATATTAGCAATGTACGGAAGCCCTCGTCTTTCGCACCTTTTAATATCTGGAGTGAACAATGAGATCCCAGAGTAGCTATAGAATATTCTTTTTCTGTTTTTTTAACCAATATGCACATTCACTATATTGAGGGTGATTAAAATACTTCGAAGGAATATTATTTTATATCTATATCCATCATAAACATATTAACGTGATCTATGCATCTAATATGCATTTATACAATATTATTATGATTATTTGGGTATATTTGATCAAGATATTTATTATCATTAACAAATCTTTGATGATGTAAAAACTAGTTAATAATGCCATTCGGTCATACATAGGCAAGGATAAGATAAAGATTCAAACCATTAGTTGCCATAAACAGATAAGCAAAAAATTGTCCACGTTAGTATTTTACTTTAAAAACGAGCATTTGAGTTAAAACGATATAAAGAATGACTCATTAAAGAGTGACGTAGTTGAGATACTATTTGAAATTCTAACCAATGAAACCTCTTAGTAAAGATTATGATCTTGATTTTACGTTCTTCCACCACCAGTGGAAGTTATAAATTCTGCAATTAGCTTGATTGCAAAAGCTATTCCCCCTACAACAGCCATGCCGAGAAGCACTAGACGAAGGTGTGTAAGATAATCATCTTTGCTCGTCTTCTTAGCCAATTTCATCGTCTGAATGATTTGTATGACTTTTCGCTGCACAAATGCCAAAAGATTCACTTCAAATTCTTGGATGCATTATTTGAACTTACTGAATCAAAATCATTATAATTATACCATAAATAACAGATATATTACGTAGTTATGATACCATAATTAAACTTTATAAATAATAAACTGTGCTAAAGCGTCATATTTAGATTACTATTTGATACGTAATTATAGACACGAGTGATTAGGCAAAATAGATATCATTTTTATATATTCTCTTAAAAAGAGCAATGGTTAGTTGTTGTTCTTTATCTTGATAATGTAGGCTGAACTGCGTAAACTGGTTCCTTCTCTGTTCTCTGCATTTCGACAAATGTTTCAGTATTCTGAATTCCTTCAATTTTGCCAATTCTCTCGATTACTATATTGTGAAGCTCCTCTAGGGTTCGTGCGTTTATATTGACAATCATATCAAATCTGCCAGTTACCTCTGACAATGACCTGACTTCTGATATCTTTAATAATTCCGAATGAATTGGCTCTTTTAGTTTTGGATCTCTATTAATACCAACAGTAGCCTTCACGTTAATTCCGAGCATGCCTTCATTGATTATGACCGTAAATTTCTTTATGAGACTTCGTTTTCCAAGACGCTTTATTCTACTATAAAGCACAGATGCATTTACATTCAATTTTTTACTCAATTGGGGTACTGAAATACTTGCATCTTTAGTGAGTTCAGATAATATCCTCATATCCAATTCATCGAATCTTTGCAAATTTTATCCTATTTAGAGTTCGTGGCATAGATTAATAAATGTAGTTTTGAATTTATCATTAATTAGGCAAAATAATCTCTGAACACCTAACCATTAGTAGCTGATTCCATTTACTATCATACTATTTACTTAGCAATAGAGGCAGGCGCTGAGAATTATAATAGAAATAGCAAATATTATATAATTTATAACAGGATTATGAACAGATGTTCGGCAGAGGTCGAATAAAGCCAGGCGAATATGTTTTTGTGGTACAGGCAGATCAGAATTATAATAAACTTATCATCGGCATTGTCCTGGCTATAAACGGAAACAGAATCCATGTACGGGGCTCATACATTCGTCCCATAGGCTTAATTGAACGCGTCAAAAGAGGGCACGCAGGAGATAGACCGAAAGAAGTTCTCACTAACCCTGATCCTAACAATTGCATCTTTATGTTAATAGACAGAGTTGAAACAGGTAGCTTTAATCAAGAAATTGACGAGCACACAAGTAGAGTAATATGGATAAACGAAAAACGTTTCTTTGTTTTGGACGGATGGATAAGAGAAAATCTTCCAGACATGTTTGCAGATGTACTAAGAGCAAATTCGGAGCAGGAGCGTTTGCAAGCACGAACCATACTGTTGGACAAAATGAACTCGTTATATGAAAAGGATCTTAAAGAGCATCTTTATGCTGTAGCAAGAAGTACGAAAGTACTATAGTTGTTTGAAAGTTTTATATTATGGTAATTAGAGAATCTTTTGAGCATGGAATATGTATATGCTGCTTTACTGTTGCATAAGTTAAAGCAAAATATAACAGAAGATAATATTGCGAATGTTATAAAGGCCACTGGAGTTGCACCTGATGATGTTAGGGTAAAGGCTCTAGTAGCAGCATTAAGTGAAGTAAATATTGAAGAAGCCTTAAAGGCAGCGCCAATTGCATCAGCCGCTGCTATAGGAGCCTCATCATCTACGGCATCAGCACCGTCGGCAGCTGCTGCAGCGCCAAAGGAAGAAGAGGAGAAGAAAGAGGAGAAGAAAGAAGAAGAGGCATTGGAAGGACTCTCATCGCTTTTTGGATAGATCTTTCAGTATTTTATATTTTTTAAATTTATAGTCTGTTATAATCATCGATACTGATTATCAAGCAAAAATATTCCGAAAAATCAGAAACATCCAAAGTATCTTAGTAAAGCTTTTCTGTAAATCACTAAAATTAGTAAGGTTCGTATCCCCTTTTTTTCGCTTCATTTGCCACTGTCAGGGCTTTAGACTGAGCCATAGGAAGGACAAGTCCAACAGTATCTTTTGAGATGTACCCTGATTCAGAAGATAATGTTGCTGCTTTCTGATGAGCTTTTAGCATCAATGGTATGATAGTTTCTGATGTAAGATATCCCGCTTCCATTGCTAATGCAAGAGCTTCTTGAAATGACCTTGAGATTTCATTATGGTACTCCTCTAAGTTTATTTTTAGATCGCTTTCTCTTAATAACAACCCTGCAGCAATAGCAAAGTTAAGAGTAATACCTGCTTCAATAGGCTTGATATTAAGCTTGCTCATTAAAGAAGCAAGTTTTTGTGAGATGACCTCGCCTTGCCTAGCGATCACCGTGTCCCTGCTTACCCATATACTTCCCTGATCTATCTTTGTTGGAACATTTGCCTCTTTAAACTCCGACAGGACTGGCCCAGGAGTAATCCCCGTATTGCCTGCAGGAATTGAGATTTGCTTGGACGCAATGTCTCCTCCCTTGGCTGGCAACAATACTTTATTCTGGTCAAAGATAAGATTTAATTTAAAAGGACTAATTTGTGTAAATATTAATCCACACTGTCCTTCTAATTCTTTGCTTAGACTTTCTAATCCATGTACATCTTTTATTTTTTCGAATGCTCTTTGTGCAACCTTATTCTTGATTATTAGAATCTTGATATCATTTCTTAATTTTTTTCGAATCATCATTAACTGAGTGGCCCGAACTTTGGTCATTTTTGAAAGAGCAATAACATCATAATTTTTAGGAAGTTCTTGTAGTTCATTATACATCATACGTTTCTTTTTTGGATAGCTTTTTCGCTCTGTTCTTAAAATATCAGATACCATTCTATCATTCAGCCTTCTTTCTCTGGCCTTGCTCATCTTTCAATGTAGACAGCTTGGCTGGCTTACCCATTGTAAACTTTATTAATGCATTCCGGATATTTTTTTCTCCTTGTGGAAGTTTTTTCTCGACAGCTGAGATTACAGCACTAGCATTTGTTGTAAGTTGATCGTCATCCATTTTTTCATCGCCAATCTTGGCAGATACATTTAACTGATTCTTTGATCTTACGCGAACGGAACCTTTGAAACGAGTTGCAATAGCTTCTATCGGTGCTCCATATGGCAGTGGTGTTGGCATTTTTCCTTTTGGTCCCAAAAATTGTCCCAATGAGCGACCGACAGTTGCCATATATGCAGCATCAGACACAAAAAAATCATGTGTTTTTACCAATTTGCGTGCTTCTCTCTTATTTGTGCCCAATCTGTCCAGTTCTTCTGGTTCTATCACCCTGTCAATTTCGGTTTTCCGAGCTCGTGTGCCCATGTCGCCAGAAGCAATAACGCAGATGCTCGCTTTACGAGAAGGCTTATTTGGCAAATTTACCACTTCATTAAGACTAAAACCTTTTTTTATATCTATTTCTTTCAGTACAAGTGTTAATTCAACTGATTGATTAAAATTGCGTTTAGTCGCTTCGTCTCGCGCAAGCTTTACTAGTTCTCCAAGTCGACTCTCACGTACCATGTCAAATACAAAATCTGAATACATAGAAAGCCACTTAAAATCGTTTACAAATAGATAGGAAAATACTACTTACATTAATCCTAGAGCAAATAACACAATATTAAAAGAACTTAGAATGGCGGGCCCGGTGGGCTTCGATCCCACGACTTCCGGCTCTCCTCAGGAGTTTAGAAGGCAGGCGCTCTATCCATGCTGAGCTACGAGCCCGCTTCGCAGAACTAGGCTACTATCTATGTTATTCGCAAATGTCTAGCATGGCTAGAAGAAAAGTTGAATTAGCCTGTATAAAATGTTTAGTCTTTGAAGCAATATGTGAAGTTAAGCTTAATGTATTTCATATCTAATAAATTATACCAGAAGGTCGTAGACTAATTTTGAAAAATAGTATGAGTCATCAAAATATAAAATTCATTATATTGATAAAGTATAATAACAAGCTAACCATAATTTGTAATAACCCATACTACAAAGTCACGGATAGGAAGGCCTTATATGATTATAGAATACAATTTCAAATATAATGATAAAACCAATAAAACATATTTACAAAGTAGAATGTGTGATATGTCTGCTAAAGAGCAGCTGCTGCTCCTAGTCAAAATCACCAATGAATACTTTGAAATAATTAAACCATCTATTGTACATCCTTACATGCTGTTCAGAAGAATATCGATAATAGGGCAAAAACAACAGGAGGTTAAAAATAATTGATAAAGGAATCGCTAGTGCCAGATAAAACTAAAAATATTCAAGATATGCTAATTAAAGATCGTAAAACCATCGAAATCTCAACACTAATTGAAGATATCAAAGAGATTTATCGTAAATTAAATAAAACTAAAGCAATACTTCATGTTGCGAGAGATATCCAAGTTGGTAACACACCACATGAAGTACTAGAAGAAACAAGAATGTATAGGCTTCTACATTATCGTCCTCTATTTAGTAAAACTGCAAAAACACCAATAGTAGTTGTCTATGCTTTAATGAATAAGTCATATATCCTGGATTTGCAACCTGATAAGAGCTGGATTCGCAATTTATTAGCCCAAGGCTTTGATCTATACCTTATAGATTGGAAAGCACCAACAGAGGTAGACAAATTCGTTTCATTTGATGACTACGTCAACTGGTACATAGATGATTGTGTAGACCTTGTCAGAAAAAAGAATTCAGTCGACAAAGTAACTTTACATGGTTATTGCTTGGGATCGACTATGTCTGTTATGTATACTTCTTTACATCAAGAGAAAATTAGGAATCTAGCTACCATTGCGCCGATAATTGATGCTGAAAAGGATACTACTGTCCTTAGTAATTTATCTAGACATTTCGATGCTAATAAAATGTTTGATTCTGTTGGTAATTTACCCTATGAACATCTCTATGCATCATTTTCGATCTTAAAACCATTCAAACAAGGAGTAAATAAATACTTTAATCTTGTTGAGAATATTGATAATGAGAATTTTGTTCATAACTTTCTTAGAATAGAGAAGTGGATTTATGATACACCACCTATTGCAGGAGCAACGTTCAGGCAATGGATTGAAGATATACAACAGAAGAATCTTCTTATCAACAATGAGATGAAATTGGGAAATGAGGTTATTGATCTATCAAAGATTGAGGTTCCCCTTCTCAATATAGTTGCAGAAGAGGATCATCTTGTATCTCCACAATGCAGTCTATCTTTAAATGACTCTGTATCAAGTAGTGACAAAAGATTAATGCGCTTCCATACAGGTCATGTGGGGCTTATAGCCAGCAGCTATTCACAGAACAATGTTCTTCCAAAAGTGGGTCAATGGCTCAAAGCACGATCACAATAGCCTGTTAAACTTGTTTGTTTGACTAACTTATAACCTATCACTAGGATAATAATTTTTACCAAATATTTAGCAGGTTACTGCTCCTGGGCATTCTTTCGTTTTCTTTCTATTGGTATTACTATCACTTGAACCAAATCACCCTCTTCAATATTTAATGCTTGTCTCTCAGCTTCTGGGATAGAAATTCTGCCGCCAGTTTGAACATTTGTTTTGAACATTGCATAGTAATATGATAAGCCCTGCAGCATAGACAAAAAGTTCTGCATGGTATCTTGCTGCATAGCAGAAAACTGTCTGACAAAGTCTCTCTGAACCTCGGTTCCTTTCTCCATTGCTTTTTTAAATGCATCAGCTGTATCATCCGCTCGAAGGATATCGCTCATTGAATGAATTGGTACTGTCATTTATTTAACGTTAGTGTTAAACTGTTAGTGTTGAACTAATTATCTTAATCCTTAAGAAATTTTAATATTTCTCTATTGAATTCAATTGAATTTTCAACGTAAGGTGTATGTCCGCAATTACTCATTACCACGAGATTACTATGTGGTATTTCATTAATATATCCTTTCGAATATTGCAACGGTATCATTCTATCATTATCACCCCATACCAGTAATGTTGGGGCAAGAATTTTCGATAGCCTACCGGGAAGTGCCGGCGAATCTCGAATTCCTAACAATGTTGACATAAATGCATACTTGGCATTTGGAAGTCTCATCCTGTTCACAAAATCCTTGATGGTATCTTCTGTAACAACACTAGGGTCATAAGCCATATCGGTAAATGCTCTAAGTGCATTTTCATAAGTGGGGTATAATGCAGCCATAATATATTGATCAAGATGACGGGTAGATGACTTCATCATTCCTGCAGGAGCAGCTAAAATTAATTTTTCTATTCTGTTAGTGTATCTGATTGCAAATTCTGTTGCTAAATGTCCTCCAAATGAGGAGCCAATTATATTCAATTTATTGATGTTTAGATTTTCTAAAAAATCTTTGAAGAACTTGATAAAAAAATCCATTGTGTATTCTACTGTAGGTTTATCACTGTATCCAAAACCAATAATATCAGGAACTATTACCCTAAAATGTTCAGTTAAACCTGGCAGAACAGGTAACCATCTTTCAGCGGAAGCTCCTATTCCATGAAGAAGAATGAGATCCCTATGACCATTATCTAATTCCTTAATTATCTCGTTATAATCAAAATATCGTATTCCATAACCATTAACATAGGTCATTTTCATGGGAATATTTTGATATGCCAAACTGGCTCCACGAATACAGTAATTAACTGTACCTGATTTAATATGTTATCATTTAAGTTTGTGCAAGGACCCTATAGTTATTGAATAGATTCTATTTTATGAGTGCCTCTTTTTTGACAGCTCTCTAGGTCTTCAATTTATGATTGAATATCAAGTAAAATAGATGTCTATCTTTAACCTTCACAAGATAACTAAGAGCCTATCCCAAAAATAGATAGACATATAGCTTGAAGATAATCTGCTTATAGATGTGACGTATAAGAGAAAGAAACATTTTCCAACTATCAGAAAAATTCCAGATGATTTATGGTATGAGATCAGGCTGATACTTCCACCAGAAAAATCAAATAAATCTATAG
>JBKPPX010000429.1:0-1047 GCA_046733815.1 Thermoproteota archaeon
AGAGTTTGTTTGGACTGCAACACTTGGTGTAACTGCACTTAAATTTCTCAACTCCGATAAATTAGGAAAACAATACCAAAATACTATGTTCATAGGTGATACCAACCTTGGCTGGCTCTATAATTTTAAACTAAATCCTGAAAGAACAGGATTATTGTTTGCTGCTGGTAGTCCGCTTGCAGATAAAATTGCAAATACTCCAGATGAAATGCAAGAAACAATATTTGGAAAAGGATTTGGTGTAATTACTGATATACAAGTTAGCCCATATGATGTTAGTTTATATGTTCTTACTTATGGTGGATCAATTTATAAAATATCTGCTTCTCTATAGAATAGATACCAACAGAGCTGCTATAGCTTTTGTCTAATAAATATTATTACAACAGATACTTTCTTTTTACGACCAATACTACTACTAATGCTACAATAGCATATAATTCCTATCAAATTAGCAAACTTCACATTATTAAATGCCATGAACCTGTATACCAACATACAAACTAAGTGAAGCTGCATGTACAGAAAAATATAATGCAATTCAGCCTGATGGAGACACCCATTTATTTCGATATATATATGCTCGAAAAAAATTCAGATCGACTATAGGTATCTTTACTTAACATATTCGAAGTTGGCTGATCCTAGAGATTTCTTAATAAAATCATAAGAACATTCTTCGAAAATGTTTAGATGAAATGCAAGGAAACAAGGATAAACGGTTCCTCTTATCAGAAAACCTTCACTTCAATGGCTGATTGAATCAGGACCAAGAATAGCCTGTCCGGTTTTTGAAATGACACTCTTTAGCTCTTGGTTTCAAATGTTATCATATGCTCCCAATAATCTTCAAAGTACCACATGTTTTCTTGTGATATCATATTCATTATCATTATCATTATCATTATTATTATTATTATTTGTTCATTCAACACAAATCCTCTTCTCTCTATATTTGTAAATTAAATCACATATTCTTTTGATACAACAATGTTATACAAGTCAACCGCATAACTTTATTTGAGAAATAATATGTAAAATATTAAA
>JBKPPX010000430.1:0-1903 GCA_046733815.1 Thermoproteota archaeon
ATATAATAGAGTATGTTATTTGCTATTCTGCATCTCTACGTAAAAGATCAATAACAGTATATATACTAAGCCAAAGTAACTTTAACGGATATTTTAATCCTGTTGAAAATTTCTCTCCGATAAAGTATTTGAAGAATAAGAATGATTGATGCATTATCTATAATGACACAGAGTTCAGCTTATCCAAAATCATTAGATATTATATTACCTATTTTGATGGGATAACCAGACAAAAACTATACTTAAAAAAATAATGCACCTACCTGTATAAAAAAGCCTAAAGAGATTAATTGTATACCTATACGTTTACTTCTGAGCACTTTTTCATTCATATAAGCAAAGGTAATAGGAGCGTGCATTGTATTATTCAAATCGTTTACTGCTTGCCTCTCTAGATCCACGAGTTTCATTATAGGGCTTTCGATATCATCCAGATATTGGGTCGGCTTTGACAAATCTGTTTGTTGTTCTTTATATTTTAGCTCCTTTATCAATATCCAAGCAAATCCGATAACCTCAAGAGCTAATCCCAGAATGTTCAAAAACAAAGACAGATGTGAATCGTCTAACATTATGTTGGTTAATGTTTCTATTGAATACAGGATTAATATTGTTTTAGTTATCTTTGGCTGAGCATTTACTTAAATATCCATCATTGTAATATACTAGGACGCATCACTACTTCAAACATTGATAATGCTTTTCGTACGGTCTATAAGAGAAAGCCCCAAGAAAGTATAGTTTAATCTATAACTGATATCTTCTATTGATGACGTCTATGTTTTCTATTGTGTATGATAATAATAATAAAAAATCATAGTAATAGGAATACGCAGGAATAGCATATAGATTCGATTTGTCAAATTTATATTGTTTATTGCTCAAGTATTTTGCCTTTCGATAATATTTTATAAGATTGTATTGCTAATTTAAAGGTAGATTGCAACGAAACGAAATGCTAGGTAAAGAAGCTGAACTCTACTATAAACTTCCAAATGGTAGGATAAAGTGTACTGCATGCGCCAGATTATGTGAAATACCTGAAGGTAAAAGTGGTTTATGCGGTATTCGGGGAGTAGTTGAGAACAAATTGCGGTTATTTGTATATGGTAGGGTCATTGCAGGTCATGTAGATCCAATAGAAAAAAAACCTGTAACACACTATAGGCCTGGTACTGCTATATTCTCAATAGCTACAACAGGCTGTAATTGGCTTTGTAAATATTGTCAGAATCACGATATCTCACAGCGTCGCAAGATAGAAGGTATTCAAATGACTCCTGAGCAGGTCGTAGATACTGCGGCGAGTTATGGTGCGCAAGGAATTGCTTATACATATAATGAGCCCTCAATCTTTATTGAATTTGCAAAAGATTGTGGCGTGGAAGCTCATAGGAGGGGTATTTTTAATATTTTTGTTTCAAATGGCTATGATACTCCTGAATCAGTTAGTATGATGAGCAAATTCTTGGATTGTATAACTATAGATTTTAAGGGAAGTGGAAAGCAGGAATTTGTACGACAATATATTGGAATTCCAAATTCTGAACCAATTTTTCAATCACTACAGGAGATAAGGGACAAGTCAAGCATTCATACTGAAATTACAGATCTTATTGTTCCAAAGGTTGGAGATGATTTAGAATCAGCAAGAAAACTATGCAAGTTTGTGTACAATGAACTGGGACCAGATACTCCTATTCACTTTCTGCGCTTCCATCCAGATTATAAGATGATGGAATTTGATAATACTCCAATTGAGACACTCGAAAAGCATCATGCTATTGCAAAAGAAGAAGGATTACGATATGCATATATTGGAAATGTTCCAGGCCATCCATTAGAACACACATATTGTCCAGAGTGCAAGAATATTGCTATACAGCGTTATGGATTTAGTATT
>JBKPPX010000431.1:0-2375 GCA_046733815.1 Thermoproteota archaeon
CATCTTAGGATTCAGTTCGAACCAATATATTTGACTGGGAATATATATGTCAATCTTATTAACTGTACCTTTAATCATAATATAATTTTCTAAAATCTTCCTGAAAATATTGTTGATCGTCATAATATTACATGAAATATATCATAAAAATCAAGAAGCATCCTATATCATTGCGAGAGCTGGTTTCTCATGCACATATGTCAATTGCCAGCATAAGACAGATTGAAAGAAGTAATGCAAATATTTAGTCCAGATTTATAGTTTACAGGAAGAATCTAAAAAGTTGTATTAACTTTGATTAATTTTTGACACAGTACGGTCCGTGGATGGGAGAAGTGTATCAACCAGATCTCTATCTAACTATCTAACAATATTATTATTATTATTTATCTTTGCTATTTACATGATAATACAGATTAAATGTGCAGATTGTGGATGTTTACAAAGTCAATAATAATTCATGGAGCAAAGCAGTTCATTTACCACAGTCATTACATCATAGTATTACTGCTTCTTCATTAATTAACAGCAATATCTATGTAATTGGAGGAAATGAGCCTTCAAAAACATTTAACAACAACAAAAAAAATATTATTTAAAGAAACAAACTGACAATTGGACTCCTTACGCCTACTGCAAATTATGGATTAGCAGCTTTATTTTTTGATGATGATAATAATAATAATATAATGTATGTAATCAGAGGAGGTCCTGAGCTAGGACAGAGTGTAAGTGAGATAAATGAGATATTCCAGAGCGGGTAATATAGATACTGATGCTGTTTTTGTTGTAAGAATAGTACTATTTTCAACTTTGATTCTGACTTACATATTATCAATTGGATTTTACTATCTACAAGAGAATCAAAAAAATGCTAATGCGGCTTCTGGTACAATAGATACTGATTATCCTGAGAGTGCTCTTCCTTCTTCTAAAGGGCCGATTATAAAAGACACTAATTTAAAGGCAGAAATAGTTTTCAAAGGATTAACATATCCTACTGGTATGGCATTTTTAGATCAAGATGATATCTTGGTTATAGAAAAAAACACAGGCATTGTAAGAAGAATCGTAAATGGGGCAATGTTACAAGATCCTTTGCTTGATGTCAATGTCGCAACTCGAGGACATAGAGGTATGTTAGGTATTGCAGTTAGTAGTAGCATATCATCATCATCACCACCACTACCACTATCATTGGATCATGAAATTAGTAATAGTAGTACTCATGCATCTAATACTAATAGCACCAAGTATGTTTTCTTGTACTATACTGCAACTGCAACTTCAGATGGTCAAGATATTTCTGAAGGGAAACAACCGCTAGGCAATGTTGTATACAGATACGAATTCGTAAATAATAAGTTGATAAATCCTAAATTGCTATTAGATCTTCCTGCTACACCTGGAGCTATTGGAAATGGTGGTAAGATTCTACTCGGCCCACATGATAAGAATGTGTATATCACTATTGGTGGAGTTGGTATTAATGGCCATCAGACTAAAGCCCAGAACGTTCAGAATGGTGGAGACCCCGATGGGACAAGTGGCATACTCGTTATTACTCAAGATGGCAAAGAAGCAATAAAAAATGGCAGTAGTATTCTTGGCAATAATAAAGATCCTATAAACAAATATTATGCATATGGATTATGGAATAGTTTTGGAATAGATTTTGATCCAATAACAGGAAAGCTATGGGACACTGAAAATGGAGTGGTATTTGGTGATGAAATCAACCTTGTTGAGCCAGGATTTAACAGTGGATGGAATAAGATTGATGGGATATGGCTAAGAGGATATGCAATAGAAGATACAGAGGATCATGCGATCTCATCACAACAGGAAGCAAATAATTTATTAGTGGACTTTGATGGAAAAGGAAAATATAGTTTGCCTGAATTTACATGGTTCAATGATGTTGGCCCTACTGCAATCAAATTCTTTAATTCTGATAAATTAGGTAAGCAATATGAAAACGATATATTTGTAGGTGATATTATCAACGGGAATATCTACCACTTTGAACTAGATCAGCAGAGGACTGGACTATTGCTATCATCTAATGGCACTCTTGCAGATAAAGTTGTAAGCAGTTATGATAAAAAATCTGATGAAATAATATTTGGCAATGGATTTGGAGGTATTACTGATATACAGATAGGACCTGAAGATGGTTATCTATATATTCTTACATTTAATAAAACACAAGGCACGATATATAGAATAGTTCCGACTAATACAACAACAACTACCGCAACAACAAACTAACTCGATAAATTACAGGGATGTTTGTATATATTTTATCCTTCTTTCTAGAATCTGGACCTAATTGATAGAATGCACTTTAGAACTGATTTTATTTACCAGTATAA
>JBKPPX010000432.1:0-2152 GCA_046733815.1 Thermoproteota archaeon
CAATAGATCAAGATCCCTATTGGAGAATGACTCGAGATGTTGCAGAGCGGCTAGGATATTATAAACCTGCTCAGATTCACAGCAAATTTCTACCTGGTCTTGGAATTTCCGGCAAGATGTCTTCTTCAAAACCTGAGACAGCTTTGTTTACTACAGATGATCCTGAAATCGTAGAAAAAAAAGTTTCCAGCGCATTCACAGGAGGACAAGCTACTGTTGCGCTTCAAAGAAAATTGGGAGGTAACCCAGGTGGGTGTCCAGTATTCTGGTATTTACGGTATTTCTTTGATAGAGAAAGACAATCTGATGAGCGCTTTCTAAAATGTAGGAGCGGAAATTTGCTATGCGGAGAGTGCAAAAGCGATCTGGCCTTACAGTCCAAGTCTTTTATAATAGAGTTCAGGAAACGCCGAGAAAGTGCAAAAGATGTAATCAAGGAATTTATGTATAATGGAGAAACTTAGGTGAAATACCATAATATTTTCATTAAAATTCCAGTGTGAGGATAACTATGAAGCAGCGAAACTAGCCAGTCTGATAGCGGATCAAAATGACAATACTACAATGATCGCAGGTGTGGCTGCAGTTGTCGATAATGAGATAGTCATGATTCTAAAGGATAAATCCTCACATAGTGTCCTACTGAAAGATAACAGTACAGCACTCAGATTAAAATATACAATAGAAGAAATAGTAAAAGGAAAAAAATCAGTAATAGAAAGTAAATTTGAAAACTATATTATGGAAGTTATTGTTTCGGAGCACTAATACAAATTTGACTTGACAGAGGAATAATATGCTTTTACCTTCATTCTTGGCTCCAATAAAGGCTTATCCAGGATTCTGATTTTTAGCACAGTTCTTTATTCACTTCATCTGTCAGCATATGCTGAATATTTTGAAAATATAGACCTGTAGAATAAGGCATTATTGGAATATGTTCTTCAATTACTTGTATCACATAAGGAACTGCGCGTTTTGATACATCGATCTTAAATTTCATCCATAGAATTCTGTCTTGCTGGAAATGAATCTTCTCCTTCAGGTGAGCAGGAACGATTTCGATAGATCGTTCCTCTATTCTCTTATACCAATAAGCAAGATTCTCAGGGTCTAGTCCTTCTTTGAGATTCGTTATAGTGGTATTAATACGACTTAAACTGAACTTAAATGGATTATCCTCATAGGTACTCATGCTTATACATACAGTGTATCAATCCATATAAAACACAATTAATCAATAATTATTGGTGCCTTTTTACTTTATCTTTAACAATTTGCCAGAGGAGTCAATTTCACCATTTCTTATTCTTGTAGAAGAAATGGGAGATCCATCTTCTGCCGGTATCATATTAACACTAATAATATTGAGAGGTTTTAGACCATTCTTAGAACGTATCTCGTTTATAAGGTGTCCGTTTACCGCTGTTTCAGTACTTGATATGATCGCTTCTACATGTCCATAAATTACTGTTGGTCCATATACATCATCGAGCTTACTAATTTCATAAGTAACATTGCCAAACTTCTCTTCAATTTTTTCTTTCAAGTTACCAACTCGTTGCTCAAAATTGTGATTTAATTTGATATTGCCCTTAATGACGCTTGCAAAAGCATCGCTAGAAACTCCAATAATTACTTTTTTTCCTACTTCAAAGGCTTTTGAAAGCAAAGCCAAATGACCAATATGTATAACATCAAACGTTCCACCAGTTGCTACCACATCATATTTCTCTTCCATCTATAATTCCTAGTAAATTCAAGCAAATACACACATGGGATATATTTGTGTATTTGTGTATCCATTAAGTATCATATGATATTAGTTTACTCATACGAGTCAAACTATTATTGTACATATGCTAATAATATTTTAAACTACTAAACACCTGTTATATTAAAGAAATATTTGTCGCATTCTTAGATAATAAATATGATAGTACATACACAAAATAATAATAATAATAATAATAATAATAATAAAAAATTAATAAAATAATATTAATTAATTAAGTAGCTAATTAAGTAGTAAATAAATAATACGAAAACAAATATTATTAACTTTTTTGGAATATTTTAATTGCTTGTGGAGGACATACATTCTCACATGCCATACAAAATATACAATCCTTTTCTCTAATCATGAAAGGTT
>JBKPPX010000433.1:0-7284 GCA_046733815.1 Thermoproteota archaeon
GTGTAACATATCAAAAGCGAAATACTGGTTTTCCGTTGCTTATTGTTAGGATTATCAGAATTTTTTAAGATAGAATTTTTGAATAAGATATACGTTCCGGTAAGTAGTAAAAGAATAGCAAAGGACAACTTGAAAAGGTCCAAAGAAATATCATTGGAAATAAATGCTCCAATAATTGATCCAGGAATAGCAAATATAACCATCTTTAATGCCCTGCTGTAATCGATTTTTTTTTGCCTAGAATATGCGATAGTAGACGAAGCGCTAGTTGACGTCACGGCAATCAGACTTGTACTAGCGATATGAGCCGGTGTAAATCCCATTAGGGTAAGAGCTGGCGTAATTATTATGCCACCGCCGATACCAATTATAGAACCAAGCGTGCCTGCTCCTAATCCTACTATGAATAAGAACATAATAATGTCTAACAATTAGCAGACAAGTACATAGAATAAGGAACATTTTATAAACTAATAAATAATTGCTTTGGTTCGTGAATTTACAGATTTATACATTCATTTTTGACTTTGAGATAGTTTACACATTGAAAATATTGGCTTTAAGTATTATAAACTACAACTTCCTTAAATTTATTAACGTTCAATTTTTATGTAATCTTACATCAGATGTTCTTCATCCGTAGTATTAGATATCAACCGACCAACTATCAACTTAAGTATTTTAGACTGTACTTTAGTTGATAAACACGTTATTTATGTTGATCCTTTTAATATTATAACTTTTTAATTCAGGACTTTGATACGTGAATGGCGGTTGAAATTTCATTTTTAATCAATTGATTAGCTTTTTGGTATAAAATCTTGTTTTAGATCGTAATCAAAAAAATTATAGACTTGATAAAATCTCATTAGCTTTGATCTTGTTCGACTTTTTCAGTCATTCTGTAAGTTCAATTAGCTCCAGGTCCAAAGTACTTGTAGTATCTCTACAAATGCATAAATCATTAGATACTTACAACCAGTTTTTCTTATCATAATAAATAATCAAGATCCATAGTACTTCTAAACTAATCATAGCTCTATCATCTCTAATACAATGTAAATGTACATACATAAGAGAGTCGGAGTAATATATAATTTAAACATATTAAACCCAAATCATTATCCAGTTATTAAGTTGCGATTGATTGTTGTAGGTTTTGGTATTGTAGGTCAAAGCTTTGCTAAACTACTTTTATCTCGCTCTGCAGATCTATTCAGCCTGTATGGTATTAAGCCGCGCATAGTCGCATGTATAGATACAGGCGGTTGTGCGATTGCTCCTAGAGGTCTTGATATTCAAAGATTGCTAGAAGTAAAAAAAACAAGTGGTACCGTAGGCGATTATGAAAAGAAAAGTTCGAGATTTGATCCCCTTTATGTAATTGAAAAAATGGAGGCAGAAATGCTCATTGAGTTAACTCCAACGAATATAGATTCTGGTGAGCCTGGGACGTCCAATATCATATCAGCAATGAGATCTGGAAAGCACGTAATTACTGTAAATAAAGGTCCTCTTGCACTCTCTTTTCCTTCCTTAATGGAATTAGCAAATTATAATGGTGTTTTGCTGCGTTTTAGCGGAACCGTAGGAGGAGGTACACCAATTCTAGAATTTGCAAAGCGATGTTTAA
Organism: Thermoproteota archaeon; assembly: GCA_046733815.1. Taxonomy (GTDB): domain Archaea; phylum Thermoproteota; class Nitrososphaeria; order Nitrososphaerales; family Nitrososphaeraceae; genus JAJNBK01. Next base: position 1,634 of record JBKPPX010000433.1, read on the forward strand.
AAGGTGACAGAATAATTTCATTTAAAGGCATTCTTAACGGAACTACGAACTACATACTGAGCAGAATGGAAGAAGGTCTGACTTTTGATAGTGCCTTGAATGATGCGAAAGAAAAAGGTTATGCAGAAGCGGTTCCTTCTCTAGATATTGAAGGATACGACGCGGCTGCAAAACTTGTAATAATGGCAAACTTCATCATGGGTATGAAAGTCACTATTAAGGACATACGCAGAGCCGGAATTAGTTCCGTTCAGATTTCTGACGTACGAAAAGCTAAAGAAAGAGGCAATGCAATAAAGCTCTTAGCAATATGTGATAAAAATAATTTGGATGTTAGACCAACCGAAGTTTCGAAAAGGGATCCGATATGTGTCGATGGTACATTAAATGCAGTGACCTTCTCTTCTGACCATTCAGGTCATCAAACAATAATAGGTCGAGGAGCAGGCGGTATGGAGACTGGGAGCGCAATTCTCCGAGACCTGATAGAAATAAAGGATACAATCTTAGAACGTAGATAGCCAAGCTGAAAAAGATAAGGACGTGGTTATTATAATATAGAAGTGATGCCTATACATAAGTAAAACAAATGTCCTTGCATTGACACTCATCTTCGAACTTATATTGTGACTGTCAAAAGGATTAAAAGACTGATTGAGTATTTATACGCGATGTACAGTGGGGAGCTGGAACTTCAAGCTAAACGAAAAGCATTAGCAGTTTTACATGATGAAATTAATAGGATCCTCAATTCAGCTAGAGATTTATCAACTCTTTTTGTTTCTATATTCAAAGGAGATGAGAAAGAGGTTCAACTCTCTCTTGAGCGAATGACTAGTGCTGAGGTGGATATCGAAAACCTCAGACGAAAGATCACGCGTGAGGTTGCTGAAATAGGTAGCCTTATGGTATCTAGGGAAGACGTTTTAAGGACAGCCTACATTGTGGATGATATTGCAGGCTTTGTTACTGGAATTGCATTCAGAATATCGAATATAAAACTTTCTTCTTTAAAGAAAGGAAAACTTGATGAAGATCTAGGGCAGCTTGTAGAAATGGTTGTAGATGCTATTTTCAAATTAAATGAAATGGCTCGTGCATTGAGTATAAATCCTGCGGGTGTAATCGAGCTAGGTCAGGAGGTCCAAAAATTGGAACGCGAGATTGATGTTAAATACAGAGCAATTATAATAAAAGTTCTTAACGAGATCGCCGTTACAAAGGATATTTTGCTTTTAAAAGATGCAGTAGAGGATCTTGAAGGGATGGCAGATAAATGTCAAGAAGCATCTGACTCTCTTACAATTCTTGCATTGAGTATGTAATGAATGCATTTATTGGAAAACTAATAGAAAATAGAGTAGTTATCTGGAATGTAGAAGAATCACGTTCTATTTTTGCTGACGGTTATTATGGAAAACCTTTAGGAATATCAAAACCAAAAGGTACCCAATTTGAGGTCCCCTTGGTTCTAGATTTAATCGAAGGTTGTTATCTAATCCAGATGGGCAGATTGATAGCTTATCATGTTGATGGAAGACAGATATCACTAAGAGCAATAAAAGCAATTTGTCGTAAAGAGTACGTTGATTTTGATAGCAAGTACTTAGTCTTCCGGACCTTAAGAGATGGAGGCTATGTAGTCTCTCCTGGTATTAAATTTGGTTGTGATTTTGCAGTTTACGAACATGGGCCTGGGATTGATCATGCGCCTTACCTAGTTCAGGTATTCAAACAGCAGGATTACTTAACGGCGACTGGAATTGTACTTGCAGGGAGACTTGCGACAACTGTCAAAAAGCAGTTCATATTAGCCCTGCCAAGAATAAAAGAGAGAAAAGTTGATTTTATAGGCTTTGATTGGTGGCGCGCATAGGCGAATCAGCCCAGATTATTAGGAGAAAGAGAACGAGGAATTGGCTCATCGAGTGTGTGTTTTTTTTGATGGGGAAGATCAAACTTCACAAAATTTTCGCCTGAAATAGTTAAACGAATGGAGAATTTATCAGAACCGTATTCTAACCAACCCTTATATCTTACAGAATTTTTCACAATATCTGTTATACTTGGTTTCTTTTCATCAACCTCCTCATAGCAAGACAAAATTTCACCATATCTGATTTCGTCTTCCTTATTGAATTTCGTTAAATAGTATACAAAGACAACGGTTTTTTCATAATGATTAGATGGTTTTTTATCTGCATAAAATTCCCGTAGACCTATTTTACTATCACTCCCCTTCAGGTCTACAGGTATCGGAGGTAAAGATGGAGATTGTTTTAAGATATGTCTATTGTTGTTATGTGATTTGAGCACTTTTGTTGTTACTAAGTCAAGATGTTTCTGCAAATTGGGTTGTACAAATTCCTGTGACTCAGACGGTGGCTGTGGATTGTGTTCTAGGGTTCGTTTCACAGCCTCCTTTATAGCTAACTTAAATATTTCTTCAAATTTTTCTAAATGTCTATCCACAAAAGCCTCATTACCCTCTAATTCAACAAAACCTTCTTTAACATTGATTTTGAATTTCGCTTCTGGGCCACTCAATACTGATATTGCTAACACTTGGTTTTTATTAAGTTGTCGGTACAATACCGTAACAGTTACAAAATCAGCTCACGTGCTATTGAATGATATATACGTCGGTTTTATATTAATAAGCCATTCAAGAAGCAAGTTAATACATATCTCTAAACTATGAAATGCTACTTTATCTTAGAACATAATTTGCATGGATGTTAGAATATTGCCAGTAATACAATATTTACTTACCTGATTCAGAGAAGGCAAAATATTCTTCTTAAAAACATCCGGACAGCTATTGGAAAGAAATCCGCCAGTTGAATTCTAACAACTCAATAAAACAACAAATGATTCACAGAACCTAAAATTATTATTGCTTTTTTTAATTTTTAAATTACTTACTTATCAAGTTAACTTTAATAGTGTAACTACTGTGCCAACTCTATGCAAAGAGATTCATTAAAATTTTCCTCAAATTTTGCTGGTAAAACTGTAGTCATAACGGGTAGTGGCACTGGAATAGGTCAAGCAATTGCTAAAAAATTTGCTCAAAACGGTGCCAATATAATCATTATGGGTAGAAGAAAGGAGCCATTGGAGAGCACTACCAGAATTTTGACTGATATTTGTGACAGGGCTGGCTTCTCAGGAAAAATACGATCGTTTCCCGGAATAGATGTATCCGATGAGCATGGAATTAACGAAATGTTCAAAATTATTAAAAAAGAATTTGGCAGAATTGACATTGTTGTTAATAACGCTGGTATTTCCGGTCCAGTAAAGACATTTACTAACGCAAATTATGAGGACTTTAAAGAATGTGTAGCTATTCACCTTACAGGGACTTTTTGGACTTCCATTCAGAGTCTCCAAGCAATGGAGCCAGGAGCTGAGATAATTACAATTGGGACTTTCTTCACAGAAGAAAATAGATATGAGCAAAGACCATATAGATTCAGAACTCCTTACACAGCCGCGCAAGGAGCAAAAAACAGATTGGTAGAAGCTTTAGCATGGGAATTAGTAGATAAAGGAGTTAGGTCGGTGGCGACTAATCCCGGACCAGTTCATTCTGATAGAATTTACAAAACAGTTTACCCAAAGGCAGCGGCCGAGTTTCTAAGGGTTGGTGGCTACCCTGGATTATCGCCAGTTGAGATAGAAAGGGCCGCGAACAAGGCGCTACCATTGCTGGGTGAGGAGGATAGTGTTGTAAAGGAAGGCGTTAGAGAGATTGCAAATGAAGTCGCCAAACTTCGAGGAAATGAGTCTCCTAATGAAATTGAAAAATTGTCTAGTATGGTTTCAAATATGCTTGCTAAGATCCAAGAGATCGCAGAGAAGATACAGAATAACACAAGTAAAATGATAGTTGACGGACAATTTCTTAGACAAGAAGACGTTGCTGAAATGGTATTGAATTTGTCTGGCGAAGAGATAAACAAATTGATAAATGGTAGAATTATTCCAAATGATCGCATCTTCTATCCTGTAAAGCCTACAATAGGAACAACTCTAGAAGCCTATGCACCAGAAAATATAGCGAATAAAGTGGTAGTCCTAACTACTACATCTTCTGCTGAAAAGGATCTAGATCGCGTAGAGAAATTTGCTCGAATTCTAACCTCATTTGGGGTCAAACAGATAGTTATCTTGACTGACAACGAATCTGATCTTTTACGGTTCAAGGATTTGCATAGTCATTACATAAATCTATCATCCGAAGAACACGTAAGAGGTATCTTGAAGACCGTCAGAACAAAATTTGGATCGTTAGACGCAATAATACATTTCACTGGCGACTATGACTATAATGCTTCCCTTACATCGTTAAGCAGAAAACAATGGAATTCGCTTGTTGAAAATTTTATAAATATTCCTGCCCTAATTACGAAAGAAGCAGTTAATAAAATGGCTGATGATGAGGCAATTGAAGATCCGATTAAGTATAAAGGATCAAAAGGAATTTTAGTCATAGTAGGACCTGACGCTCCTATAGGTAAAAAGATTTCTGGCGTCATCAGAGCGAGATCAGAGATATTTAGAGGTGCGTTGCGACCCTATACTGCGACTGTGAATCAAGAACTACGGGAGGTCCTCGGCTCTAGTATTCGACTCTATCTTATACTCGGAGGAAATATTGAAGGAGCAAATCCTAATACTGATAACTTGATGAATACGCTACTTAAATTAAGTTTAGATTCAATAAGGCGAAACGAAAGTATCTATTATACAGACGAAACAATTTGAAAGGTCAAATTGAAAGCATACTAATGGGAATGTTCGCTAACGGGGGTTCTTCTATTCTTGCGTATCGTTAACACTCCTAGTACAATAAAGGCTATTCCCATGGCCAAGATAAAGTAATCCGCAAGTAATATCCGAGCCCAGACGGAATTCACAAGGCCAGCATAGATAAAGAGAAGAGCCAAGAAAGCTAGTGCGACTCCTGTTATTGTTTCACCATTAATTGTTGCCATCGTAATATGAATTTCGGAAGTTGGAGTATAAATAGTATCTTCTGTCAAAAATTTTGTTATCTCATAAATTTATTGTGTGTATGAGCTTCAATCAATCATCTAGACATTAATTATAATTATCTATGTTCATTCTTAGGTCAAGTTCATCGTGCCATATTACGCAGATAAATACTTAACATTGCCGCAATGTCCATAGTCTGTTCATTTTTGTTATTCTAATATTTATAAAAGTTGACAATCGTACTTATTATCAAATTAAAATAATTAGGACATGAAACAACGAAGCTTCACAAATAGGATAAATGGGATGTACTATAAACGGGAGGATCAAATTGTCTAGGAGGCTTACAGTGTTTGGATTCTGGATACTTGGTTTTGGAATTGGTTTCGCAGCGTATTTACTCCTTCCCAATATTGCTCAATGGTTTGCAGCTAGCATACCAAACTTTCTGAATCATGCTGTCATAGGTGCTTTAATTGCAGGAATTATAGGATCAGCAGTAAGTACCTTTACGATAATAACGTGGGCTAATAAGACAACTTAGATCTTAATATTTTTTCGTTCCATACTTTTATTACTCAAGAGTAACTTAGATTTATGTCATTTTAAGATATAGCTACCATGGTATAGTATTCAAGCAATAATAA